>JAEOUI010000383.1 GCA_016839425.1 Promethearchaeota archaeon | reverse complement strand
GAGATGATTCATTGCGGTTGGTTCATTATTTATGAAAATGGTTTTTGCACCGTTTTCCTTGGCAATACTCGGCATAAAATTCGCTGGAGATACTTGTAATGACGACCCGACTAAAATGAAGCAATCGCAATTAGCCGCGGCTCTCATTGCGCCTTCGAGCACGCCCGTTGGTAAGGCCTCTCCAAAAAGTACTACTCGAGGCTTGATATATCCTCCACAATCGCACACGGGATAATCAATGTTGTGGTACTCAACTTCCGTAATATCAGAAATCGTGTGACACTTGACACATTCGAGCTTGCCGTAAGAACCATGCAATTCAAATATAGGCGCGTTATTATAAGAACCGCTTCCTGCTCTTTGGTGGAGCATATCTATGTTCTGAGTAATGATGGCGCTAACTTTTCCCATTTTTTCTAGTTCCGCAATAGCGTAATGACCGGGATTGGGCTCAACATTTTCCATAATTTTTTCTAGTTCTTTATGCAAGGTCCAAAACTTGCTTGGATCTCTTAAAAAGAACTGATAGCTCGCATAAATAGAAGGATCGTACCTATCCCATATCCCCCCAGGAGATCTGAAATCGTCAATTCCAGATTCCGTGGAATGGCCCGCACCCGTGAAGAAAACTATGCGTTCAGAGTTCTTGATGATCTCTACAGCTTCGTCAATTAATTTTTCATCTATCATCGAAACATAATAGTTAAAGAAGGAATTAAAAAATTAGCCTTTACTGACCGAAGCAAAATATTTAAAAACATTTATTTTTACTTTAGATGTGCAAGAATTATTAACAAGAAATGGATTTAGATGAAACAAAATGGCTGATAAAAAGAAAGTTATCTTAAAATGGGACGACAAAAAGGGCGTGTTCGATCCTATTGAATCTCTTGATGGAATGCACGAGGGCGTATTTATGGAATTAATTGACGAGGAAAAAAAATGGAAATATTTCTACATCAAGGGTGCCTCCCTGATTTCACGACGCACGGCACTTAGATCTGCAAATGGAATTGCTAAAACGGGTTATGTTCATCCCAAGACAAACATTCGATTAGGAGTCGAATTTGAATTAGAAGAGGAAGTGTCTCCTTACGAGGACATGCCTGAAAATATCCAAAAGTCCCAAAGAGATTGGTACGACGGTCATTACAAGCAATATTAGTTTTATTAGGCTAACTTAATAATATCTTTTTGATCTTTTTTTAATATTGCAAAAAATTGGTCCCTATTAATTTAAATAATACAACTAAACTTATTATCTTAAGACTGAAAATTATAATATTTGAAAGAGTTGTCATAAAAAATTGAGTAAAGAATTATTGATTGTCGATCGATCGTATTGGGAAAGCATGAGATTCTTAGACAAAAAAGCAGCTTTTATGAAACGATATCTCGAATTAGAAGAATTAAACGACGATCTAGAATTAGATTAGAATTGAAATTAAATTGATATCATACAACTCAAAAAAAGAATAAAAATTTTTATTCTACGATTTTACAGATTTCATCTATTTTTTCAATAGAAGAATCAATGATATCGTTAGAATGTTGCAAACATGTGTAAAAACGACTTCCAGCAACAGATATTATCTCTTTATCAACTAAGGCAGCACCTAAATGCCCCATAAATTCTTTTCGTTCATTAATTTGACCAATATGAGAGGGATTTTTTAGATCCAATCCAAAAACGCAACTAGTGTGCATGTGTATCGTTGCACCTTCACTATAAGAGAACCATGGAAGGTCGTGTGCTTGGAACACCTTGTTAAGCCCTTCAGAAAGTCGATTAGCATATTGCGTAGCTTTTTCAACTGCGTTTGTTTCTTCGATAAGCTTTATAGCGTTGTAGGCTGCCGCACAAGTAAGAGGGTTTGCGGCAATAGTACCCCCTGTATAGGCTTTTTTATCTCCACCTGCTACACCTCCTGCGACAACGCTTACCACATCTTTTCTACCACCTATAGCGCCTGCTGAAGGGAAGCCATGTCCAACTATTTTCCCAAATACTGAAATATCGGGCGTTACACCATAATATTTTTGTCCTCCTCCATCTGAAAGCCTAAATGCACAAACAACTTCATCAAAGATTAACAATGTTCCGTTCTCATGGCAGAGTTCTTCAACTTCCTTATTAAATTCGGGTCGGACGGGATTAGCTCCCGATTCTCCACCCATAGGTTCCATTATAACTGCTGCAATCTTTCTCTTTTCCTTGAAGACAGCTCTTAATTCTTCAATATCATTCGGTTTTACGGATCCTATCCATTTAAAAGTTGATTTTGGTATCCCATGAGACTCGAGAGTCTTTGTTCCGGGTATATGAAGATCGTAGACGAGTTGATCTGACCACCCGTGATAACTACCACCAATTTTGACTACCCATTTCTTCTTAGTAAATGTTCGAGCAACCCTTATCGCCGCCATTGCGGATTCAGTTCCTGATTGATACCATCTAACCATCTCACAAGACGGAAAGTGTTTTTGAAGTGCTTCTGCGGCCATAAGCTCGTATTCATTTGTGATCCCATGACAAGGGCCCACATTTTGGATGACATCAATCATTTTTTCGATAAATGGTTTGTAATTATGTCCAAGCATTATTGGACCTCCACACATGAGAAAATCCGTAAGCTTGATATTGTCAACGGTTTCCATAAAACAATCGAAAACTCGTTTACTTGCAAGCGGGAACGGAAAATTGAAAGCCAAATTATGCTCAACGCCACCGGGAATGATCTCTTTCATCTTTTCATAGATTTCTTTTGATTTTGGATGGTTTTTTTCGATCCTTTCTACTATCGCATTAAGCTCATTCGGTTTGATCTTTTTCATCTCAGAATTAACTATAATATCGATTTTTTCCTTTTTTTCCTCGTAATCCATTTGCTTTTCTCCTCAATTAATGTTTAGTACATCAAAAATAAAAAATAGTTTTAATAGTTATTAAATCTTTAAACAGAAGTAAATTCGGTCTTTTTAAACCCGAATAACCCCAGTGCTTCTGCAAGCTCTTTATGCTCCTTTGCGTATTGCTTCACGGGAATCCCGTTCATTGTAGCGTCAATTGCTTGTCTAAACGCCTTAGCACCCGCGATTGGTCCACTAGGATGAGCGTGAATGCCTCCACCACTTCCAATCATAATATTTTTTCCGAGATCTGAAACTGCTTTTTCAACAAGACTCACGGTAATACCTCCACTAGGCATTGGAAGCGTTCTCTTGATATGAGGTGCGTTTCTCATTGGCATAACCATTTGGCGAGCGGTTTCCTTGAACCTATCAGAAAGTGTTGGAGCTTTTCCATATGGTGCGGGATGAACTATCGTATCACATCCTGCTAATCTTCCAAATTTGCCTAAAACAAGCGGGCTCGAAATACCACTTAAAGGATCTTGATAAAACGCACCAGCAAGATCCATGTGTCCTAAAATAGGAACTTTTACGCTTGGGTCTTCTGCTAATTTTCTCATTGCCGAATATCCCGTTGAAATGTGATTCACCATTAATGCATTAGCGCCATGTTCTTGGACAATATCCGCTAGCTCGAACATTCTATCTACTCGATCAGTAATATTTACAGTATAGAGGGTTTTCTCTCCTTTTTCGGAATCGGCTTTATCAAGTGCTTCCATAAAAGCGACTGTTCTATCAACAACAGGATTAAATTCCACATCAGCAATGAGTTCGTCATCCTTTATCACATCGCACCCTCCCACTGCAGCTTCATAAGCTAAAGCTGCACCTACCTTAGGATCTGTATATACGCAGGGTTTGATCATATTGTTCAAGAGAGGTCGCTCCATCACACCCAATAGTTTTCTAATGCCCACATCACCAAATTT
>JAEOUI010000382.1 GCA_016839425.1 Promethearchaeota archaeon | reverse complement strand
TTATGGGATTCTTAAATTTTTTAAGAATCCCATAAATATAGATATAAACTTGCACGATATATTAAATAGTCTAGTGAATGATTGCACTTTATAATTTTCTAATGAAGTTTTTTTTACAAATTTTATATGATTTCGTTAATTAATTCAAAGTCTTTAATAGATTTCATTATATCAAGATAATTTTAAAAAAATTTAATTAAAAATTAATACACTTTTACTATTTATACATTCCTGATAATTTTTAATCATTACAATTTAGAATAAAAGAATTAATTAAGAGCCGTGTTTCTTTTGAACAACAATACTCCAATTATTGGAAATACAATACCCGAAACAATCAATACAATGATGTCCTCTCCGATAGCATTCCAAGAGCTGTCACCAAAAGTCATTACAGAGCGCATTGCATCAACGGCATAGGTAGTAGGAATATAATCACTCACGACAATCTCCGCACCATAGCTCAAACAACCACCAAGAAAGATAAGAAATAATATGATTATAAATGTTATCCCAAAAAGTCCCCTTCGGGATTTTAAAAAGGAGGCAACAATAACGCCCATCCCTAAAGATGTGAAAGCATATAACAGTGGGATGCAAAAAAGTAACATCCAATTTGCATTGGGATGAATGTACGCTCCAAAACAGAAGATTAATAAGAGAGAAAATGTTGTTTGAACTGCAGCAACGGCAATTTGGGAGAGCATTCCAGAGAAAATGATATTACTTCTTGCGACGGGTGTTGTTGCCAAGCGAAGGAGCGTTTTTTTATCTCTTTCTTCGTTAAAATGGCTAGCTATTTGACCAAGAATTACAACCGTGCCACTAATAACAACTCCAGGAGCCATGAGATCAAACACGCTCAGATGTATACCGTCGACAACAATAATAGCATCCTGGGCACTTTCACCATATAAAAGAAATAAGAGTACAACTAAAAAAACAGGAATCCCAAAAATCCACGCTAATTCGGCCTTATCTCTAAACATGGATTTTAAGTTTTTAAATGTTAGATACCAGAAATGCGAAGCTTTTTTTCCTGTTTTTTGTTTTTTTACAATTATTTGTTCTTTTTCCATTTAATCTCTTAACCTCCTTCCAGTCAAATCTAAAAATACTTCTTCAAGAGAGTTATTTCTAAT
Organism: Promethearchaeota archaeon; assembly: GCA_016839425.1. The sequence continues at coordinate 3,626 of JAEOUI010000382.1, read as the reverse complement.
AGATATATCGTTTACTTTTGAGTGAATGGTATCCATTAATTCGGAAATTCTTTTCGAACTATTAAACGCGTTTAAAACAATACCCGATTTGCCTAATATTTTTACCCATTGCACAAAATCAAAGGTCTTTAATTTCTCTACTATTTCGTGCCTCCTATCAACAAATTCCTCCTTGACTTTAAATTCAATAATATCGCCATTACCTAAACGTCCTTTGAGCTCTTTTGGAGTACCTTTTGCAATCACTTTTCCGTGGTCAATAATTGCTAATTGATCGCTCAATTCGTCAGCTTCCTCCATTGAATGCGTTGTAAGCAATATCGTACACCCTTTTTTTTGATACTCTTTAATCAAGTCCCAAATTGCTCTTCGTGATTGAGGATCTAAACCAGCAGAAGGTTCGTCCAATATGATTAATTGGGGTTCGTGAACGATAGCCATCAAAATATTAACCCGTTGTTTCATTCCTCCAGAATATTTCTTTACTAGATCGTCACATCGTTCAAGTAAATTCATCTTGCCTAATAGATCATCTGTTTTTTCTTTATAATCAATTTTTGAAAGACCGTGCATCTGAGCAATTAGATGGATATTTTCTCGTGCGGTTAATCTTTCGAAAAGAGCTAGCTCTTGAGGACAGATCCCTATCATTGATTTGATTTTGTTGGTTTCTTTCCTTAGATCTCTTCCAAAAATTTTAACCGCTCCACTGGTAGGGGGAAGGATCGTGGATATAATAGATATTGTCGTAGTTTTTCCAGCACCGTTAGGTCCTAGTAATCCAAAAAGGGAGCCTTGAGAAACATTAAAACTTAATCCATTTACAGCTAATATATTCCCAAATTCTTTTTTTAAATCGATAATTTCTATGGCATGTGACATTTTTTACCACATATTACACTTGGATTCTGGTTATTAGAGTAATATTATTAGATTTAATTTTATAGGAGTCCAATTTTTAATACTATAATAATTTCCGCTCGTTCTTATTGAAATTTAAAAATCCTTTGGATTTCTTTTAAAATTATTTTTGGATTATATGCAAGGGTAATTTTTGCAGTGTTAAATTAAAAAGAATTATATAAAAATATAGTCTGGAACTATTACATAAAAGCTGCTCTTAAGAATTTACCGCTTAAAGCGACTTTCGTCAGGGCGGGGAGCATTGAAAAAAGATTTTTACCCGCTCGTTTCGTACCTTTTAAATCGTAATTTTCTATATCGGGCATTCGATATGCGTCCCAAATCTCCTTTCTAAGTTGTTTGTCGGTGTTGATGAGTTTTACATATGTGTCCCAAAGAACTTTCACATGACTTCCTGCGTTGTAAAACAAGTATTCTGACCCTGTACCATTTTGATTGTAATTATCTATAAGGATGCGATGGAGCTCCCGATCGTAATTCTGCAGATCGTCTTGGTTAAAATTACTCCCGCTTTCAAGGAGTGGTTTACAGATCTTGGAGACTATATCGGCAGAACACACACCACAGAGCATTCCCTCATAAAAGAAAGATGTTACGAGTCCGCCAGCTTCGCCTAGTACAACCATACGATTCCGAGAAAATTGCTTGATGGGATGCTTGGAAATGTTCAATATAACGGGTTTTTCGTCTACTTTTAGACCTTTAATAAATGGTTGGATCCTTTGGTAATTCTTCAAGATTCGATTTAGCTTATCCACGAGATCTGCGGGAGCCTCGTTCGAGTTTCCCATATATCCTATTGGAGCCCTCTCAAAGCCTTTTTCAATGTAAAACGGACCGTTTGTACTGATTTTAGGATTAATATGAAAGATATAATGATAAGGTAGTTGTTCATTAATAGTATCTTGGTCACCCCTCAGGTGCGTAAATATACCTTGATAACTATCTGGTGCTTCGAAGCCCACCGAGCGCTGTAATTCCAAACCCGAAGATCCCGTGGCAATTGCAATAACTTTTGACTTGTACGATTCGCCCTTATTATTGATTACCTCAATATGGTCTGTGTGATTTTGGATTTTTGATATTTTTTCACCGAACTTAGCCGTGGCACCCTTATCAACAGCAGTTTGGTATAAATTTTTTATAAGTTCTTCCGTATGGATTATGTGACCAAAAGGAGCTCCAAATTCTGAAGAATTGACTTCTCCATTGTCCTTAGAACCCATATAATTCATTTTTTCGTGGAAGTGAGGAAAAATAGATTTATTGGAATAATCCACTTCGGTCAAGAATGGTTTGTTGTGCTCCGAAAAAATGTTTGTCGACACGAGAAGGTTGTTTTCCTCTCTTGCTTCAATAAGGAGGGTGTTCGCGTATTCAGAAGCCTTTCTGGCAAATGAAGATCCCGCGATTCCAGCACCTATAATCAATATATCGTATATCATAATCTTTCAAGGATTTGATTAATATTACAGGTTAATGGTAAAAAAAATATTAATGTTGTTAAAACGGATTAAGTTTTAAATATTTTACATTATGATTATATTAGTTCGTTTAACTTAAATTTTAAGTAAATAACGCAAATGGTCGACAATTTTATTCCACGAATCGAATTCTAAGTTAAAATCGTTTTTCATATCGGATACATCTATCATCACAGGTTTATCAGGATAGCCCTTATCCTGTGAAACAATCCTACTACTTGAACCTGTTAATTTTTTCGCTTCCATTGCGATTTGTTCCCAAGTGTAAAAGTACTTCCCTAAACCAAAGTATATCGAGCGATTTTTTTCCGAATCCAAGAGGGAGGAAAATAATTTCGCTAGATCCTCGGCACAAATAAATTGCGTACCATCATTTTTTACTAATTCGATTGGTTCATTGTTCTTGGCTTTCAATACAATATTTGCAAACCTGCGATCAGGTTCGATCGAAGCACCTTCAACAACGGGATTCCCGAAAGTATACCCTGGTCGAATGATGTTACATTTCATATTTGAATTATGGGAAGTGGCGTGGAAGTATGTCTCTGAGGCGGCTTTTGTTGCGCCATAGAAGTCAAAAGGAGTGAAAAGCGATTCTCTTGTCATTGGCTTGCTATAATCTCCGATTGCCGCAGTGGAAGACGTATAGATGAATTTTTTAACCCCACATTCGGCAGCCTTGGAAAATAAAAACACGGAAGGTATTGTATCGTTATAAAGCCATTCCATTGCGCTCGATCCGTACCCTAATGCAATATGTACACAAGCGTCCTTATCTTTTAGTAGAGATTTAATAAGATCGTAATCCTTAAGAGTCCCCTGAACAATGGAAACATTGGAAAAAATACCAAGTTTGGGGACCTTCTTGGGGTTCCTTGCTATAACCGTAATTTCATGTCCCTTATCAGAAAATATTTTTAGAACATGAGAACCGATGAATCCCGTCCCACCAGTCATTAAAATACGCACGATAATCAACAACAAGTCAAAAATTATTTTTAAATATTGGACTATAATTAGTTTTTATAATATAAAAAATAAAAATCATTTAATGTTAATTTTTAGATTAAAGCGAGAAAGAGGTAGAATATAAATGAAAAAGATTGAAAAGATAAGAGGCGCATTGGTTGCTATTTTGACATTATATGGAATTAGCGTTTTATTTATTCTTGATATTTTAAATAATCTTTGGAACGGTTATCAATTTGGTTTTTATTA
>JAEOUI010000043.1 GCA_016839425.1 Promethearchaeota archaeon | reverse complement strand
GAATTATTTTTAATTGAATTTCTTTGAATATTAATATTTTGAGAATAATAAAATAAATTCGAGTTGATTAAAATGTTTATTACAATAAAAAATATTAAATCTTGCTTTTTATTCATAAAAATTAGCCTAAATTTTTTTTATAATTTCGTTTAATATTTGATTTATTACTAAAATACTTTTTAATTATTTATTAATTATTAAACAAGAAATTTTTTTTTATATTGATAAAATTATTGGATATTTTACAAAATTCCAATCAAAATGTGCATCTTTAAATGATTTAATGCTTGATTCACCCGATTTGCTTCCAGTTATTTCCCAATTTTGCCAATATTCGTCAAAGAGAAAGTTTGTATTGTCTTGAAAAGTGCAAATTCCGTCATCCCCTGTTTGACCTGTAATCATCTTGATCACTTGGCCTTGATCATCAGTTTGTCTTAATATGATGTCAGCTTGTCCAACGGGATTCTTCTCAAAAGAATCATCAATAACCCTTACCTTAAACGTATTCGTACTTGGAGTCAACGTGACCACTTTCGGGTTGGTTGCCGACGTTTCGGGTATTTCACCAAGCAGTTCAGAGTAATACTGGTAGTACTTGAAGGTCACCGTTTCGCTTAAATATTCATAAGAGATTTCAAACGATTCATCATATGTCAAGTTATAATCGGTATCATAAATCAAATAGTGGGCGGGATTTTGAGGAAATCTCATGTTACCATCATTACCAGGATTGCTAATTATGGATTCCCATTTTTCATTTACCTCGTCATATCTGGTCAGGGCAAAATTTTGCGTGGTGGGAGAATACGTTACAATGTTACCCTTAGTATCGTTAACAAATACATTCAACTCCAGATCTATGGGTGTCAAATAAATAATATAAGCAGGAACTCGACCTGGAATTAAAGGGTTATAAAATTGATGTACCCATAAAGACGAATTCGAATGATATCCGCTTGCAACGACTCGAACATTATATACTTTATCAAATTCAACACCAAATCGAACCAATCCGTCTTCATTAGTAGTTTTATTCATGAACCCATATTCTGGATAATCTTTAAAATCGACATAAACGTGAGCATTTTGAACAGGTTGTTTCGTTTCTTTATCTATAACTCCAATAGTGAGGGGTTGATAAGCAACAAACATATCTATGATACCAACGATTAAACTGAAAAATCCTAATCCAAGAGTTAAATATTTCCAAATTTTGAAACACGTGCCACCTAGATCTTTATCGCTCAACATTTTAACTTTTCCAATCACTACAATTTGAGTAAAAATTGTGGATGTTAAAAATCCAAGCAATAACACGTTGAGTAATCCTACAGCAAATGAATCTTTAATAAACTCATTCTTGATATAATCTCCTATTCCCGATCCAAATCCAAAAATCGCTTCAATGATAGGAGCCGCGATACCCAAAGCAATTAATATGATAGAATGTTCATTTTTGGGATCAGTAAGATTTCCAATAGCCTTCAATAAATTCTTGATATCTCGTTTTTTTCCAGGATTAAGAGCTTTCCAAGAGGTTATTGCATCCCAATACTTTTCGATGATACTAGTGATAGCGAAATAATATAATGCTAAAATACCCAGCATAATAAAATCTTCTGCAGCTTTAGAACCACTCCAAAATAAATAAACGAATGCAGAAGTAAAGCCGATACCAATCAAGATCATATTCGCAATTAATCCGACAACCGGAGCAAGTGGGTATATAGTTCCTGCAAAGATTGTTACCCCAATAATAGCTAAACAAGCTGCAAAAATCCCATACATGGAAGACATTGATCCTTCGTCTAAAGAACGATAAACCATTCTATCTGGAAAATCCAACAACCAGGAAAAATCGATTGCTGTTGTACTTGATTCGGTAGATTCTTCCATGGTAGTATATTGTGTAGAACTAGTTTGACTACTTGTATTTATTAGATTAGGGTCTGGAGGAAATAATAATTCTTCAAGTTCACTGTAGGTTTCATTACCATTATTTAAATAAATATTCTTCAAAAATGGTAAGTTCATGTTAAGAATGCTGACTCTTAACCAAACAATTTGGAGTTCATATCTAAATATATTTCCCTCTTTTAAATCAGATTGCACGAAAATTGAAAAGCTAGAACTAGTTACATACGATCCCAATTGTGTATTTTCCCCAATTATGGCCAATATGGTTGACATCATTAGGAAATTTATTAATGAAAATAATAATGCAAGCGCAAGCAGGATGAACGCGAAGACCAAGATGACGGCTTGAAGGATGAGGAGTGCTACTTGTTCGAGGAGCGGTTTTAAGACGGTAAGCCCCCACTGCAGGATGACCTGTTCGATGTAGAGGAGGAACCCGACGATGGCCCATAAAAGATTGATGATTATGAAGACGTCTTGAACGATGGTAGTGAAAACAAGCTGCCAGAAGTGTGGTGAGGGTAGCTCTGCGGATGAGCTGGAAGCATCCTGAATAGGGGTGAGCTTGAGGATGTCTTCGTGCACGCCAAGGCTTTCAGTCTCTTAATTGCGTGCCATTAATTTACACCAAAGTTCGTAATGATGGAGATATATGAATGCATGGTGCTTGAAAAAATCAAACAAGATAGATTTTAAGACGAAAATAAATATTTATAAGTAGGTATGACAATGTGATGGAATCTGTGAAATTGACATTATACGAAACTTCTAAAAGATACCCTTTATATATTATAGAATAAAAATAAGATATTTTTTTAGATTGGTGAAGATTTTTGACTATAAAAATTTCCAAAGATGAGATTAAAGAATATGAAAAGTTAAAAGTGTTTTCACAGCTTACTTTAGTAAAGGAAAAAATTAAGCTTTTCGAGAATAAATATGGACTTTCAATTGAAGAGTTTAGCAAAACTTTAAAGAAAAATGAAGAAGATTTCGAAACTTGGGATGATTATATTGAGTGGAAAGCAAACTTAGCTGCAAAGATAGATCTAAAAAAGAAATTAGCGGAAATTGAAAATGCAAAAGATATTAAAATTATTTAAAGAGAGTAAAATTATAAAAAAGTATAGTATCTTAGATTTTAATTCAGGTCAAGATTTCTATTATTTAAAAGCTAAATTGGAATTGATTGATTCCACGTTTCTTTTTATCAGAGAATTTATTTCTTCAGAAGAACACATCTATTCGTATCATTTGCAAGACGCAGAAAATAATTTAATAACGAGATGGGATAATGCACCTCACCACAAAGAATTAAAAACATATCCACATCATAAACACACGCCAAATGTCTCCGAATCTTATGAGATTAATATTCAAGACGTCTTAAAGTACATAGAAAAAAATATAATTCCTAATAAAAAATGAACTCGAAATTTAATACATTATTTTTATAAAATAACATTAGATGTAAGAACTAAGTCATTATTAAGAATTCACTTTTTATTCATCCATTTGAGAGAATTTTTAACAAGTAAAAAAGAAAAATTCATTCCTTTTTCATTACCACAATTAATGCCATGATGGTGCAAATATTTTTGAGCACTTGTTCTTGGTCTTCTGGCAATTTT
>JAEOUI010000381.1 GCA_016839425.1 Promethearchaeota archaeon | reverse complement strand
TTATCTAATTAATAATAAATATTAATATAAATGTCAAATGTATAACAAGAGAATATTTTAATCTTCAATTCTTACCAATCTTCCAAGGATTTATTTTATCAATGACCATAATAGGAGCAAATCAAACAAAACGCTTTATATTTATTTCTCAAGAATTAATTCGATTGGAGGAACATTTTCTAAAAAATGATATTATTAAAAAAAAAAGTTATAAAAATTGGTTATTAGATTTTAAAAAAATTTATCCTGAAAAAGATTTGGATATCAAATTGTACATCATTCATGGAATTTATTATATATTTGCCTTGATATTAATCTATAATTACTTGATTCTTGAAGAAAACTCAATTATTCACACTCGTTTTGATAATTCTATTTTTAAAAAAGTTGAAGTATGGTTAAAAAAAAAATCCTTGATTGATATATATCGAAAATTAAATTATTTTGATATAATTGTTCTTGAATGGGATTTATTAATTCCATTGATATTAACTCTCAATAAAGATTTAAATTCTCTAAATTTAACTCCAGAATATTATTTTGATTGTATTACTCACGAATTAATTCCATCTAAATTAAGACATAAGCTTGGAGAATATTACACGCCACCCTTTTTAGTAAAAAGAATGATTAAAGAAACTTATCTTATTGGAATGAGCGTTTTAGATCCTTGCTGTGGTACGGGTAATTTCATTATAGAAACTACAAAATTTATCCTTAATTCTCCAATATCAAAGGACGAGAAAATAAAAGCAATTAATAACTTAAACGGACACGATTTAAATCCAATTTCAATATTTGCTGCTTCTATAAACCTGTTACTAATTACTCGAGGTGAAATTTCCGATATTAAGATTAATTTTATTATTTTCGACTCATTATTTGAAAAGTCCTTAAGTCAATTAAAATACGATCTTATAATTGGAAATCCACCTTGGTATACTTATCGAAACATAGAATCTATAGAAAAACAACAATTAATAAAAAATATAGCAGAGGATTTGGAAATTAAACCTCGACCAAAAAATATTCTCAATATTGAAATATCAACATTATTTTTTTATAAAGCGAGAGAAGAATTCATGAAAGATGACGGCAATATCTTTTTTGTCATTACAAAAGGGGTTTTCACTGGTTCCCACGCATCTAGATTCCGAAATTTTGCAGGTTTTGATAAAGTAAAAGCTTGGTTTTTCGAATCATCTATAGAAAAAGTGTTTAATATAGATTTTATTTGCTTATTCGCCCAAAAACGCCAAAGATCTACTCATGAAATATTAGAAATACCCGTGGAACATTATAAGAGTCATTCAGTTAAAAATAATGTCAATTATTATGATGATATTGATCTTGAGGTTTACAAGACTGAAATTTTTGTTCCATATTCAATTGTTAGAAAAAAAGATAAAATATATACCAAAAAATACATTCCGAAATCGCAACAAGCGCTTTTAATTTCGTTAAAAGAAAGTTATTATAAAAAGCTTTTTCATAAAGGCGCTGATCTAAATCCAAGAAACCTTATTTTCGTAGTTGAACAAGAAATCAACGATTTCCTAGTAAGAATAAATCACGACAGACGAATTTTTAATAAATCCAAACCTCCTTGGTCTGAAAAAGTTTTCCAAGACGAAATTGTCGAAAAGGAAAACATATTTAATGTGATTAAAAGCACGGAAATAATAAAATTTGGAATTTACGATAAATATCGAGTTTTTTTACCTGTTTCTATTAAAGATTCTAAATTCATTCTTAATAAATTACAAAAACATTCTACTCAATTTTACAATAAAATTAATTCGATATATTTGAAAAATAAAAAATCAACAACAAAACATAAAACTTTATTTGAAAATTTGAACAGGTGGAATAAGCTAACTAATATGCGACAATTATCCCCCATAAAAGTTGTTTATAATAATTCAGGATCAACTCTAAATGCTGCTTTAATTGAAGGAGACTTTTTAGTAACAGGCGATTTATCCTTTTTTGCTACATTGGATAAAAATGAAGCATTTTATTTATCTGCTGTTTTAAATTCCCCTTTAATAAACGAACAAGTTCAGATAAAAAAAAGCTCACGTCATATATTTAAAATACCCTTCGAAACTCCTATTGCGAAATACGATCCAAGAAATAAAAATCATATAATCTTGGCGAATCTTGGGGAAAAATGTGATTTAATTGTTCGAGATTATATTAAAAAATTAAATGAAATAACCACAAATCTTACGAAAATAAAACTGCAAAAAGATTTAGGAAAAATTCTCAAAAATTACCTTGAAGAAATAAATAAATTTCTTCTATTGGATTTAAAAAACCCAGTAACTATAAGAAAAAACGATGATTATCAGAATTGATATAATATATGAGGTAAAAACCAATGTCTCTTGAAAAACAAAAATATATCTTTAAAATCATTGTTGTGGGAGATAGTGGTGTGGGTAAAACTTCACTCGTAAGAAGATATACCGAAGATAAGTTCGATGAAACGACAAAACACACGATAAGTGATAATTATTTCAATTCATTAATCAATTTTTTTTCTGGAAGCTCTGCCGAACTCCAATTATGGGATTTCGGGGGACAAGCGAAACACGGTCATCTTCTTAATAATTTTGTAGCTGGAGCAAGAGGTGCTTTATTATTAATAGACATGACTTTGAATTTAAAAATAATAAACATTTTAGAATGGGTAAATATGGTAAGAATGCATGATATGAGTTTACCAATCATTCTTGTTGGAACAAAATCCGACTTAAAAGATTTTATTTTAGTTGATAAGGACGAAATACAACATATTAAAGAAATGTTTAGATTTATAGATTATATAGAAACTTCAGCAAAATTAAGCTATAATATATTCAAAGTGTTTTACAGGATAGTTAAGTATTTAATCGACAAAAAATAGAGGAATCCAATAAATACTATTTTTCAAAAAACAACAGTTTTTATCCTTCTAAACGCTTAACATTCTTAAATAATTTCATTAAATTATTAAATAAAAATGGAAGACGAAGTAGTCATATTAGGATCAGGAGGAGGACGTCACCACATTCGTACGCAGCACAGGGCAACGGGGGGAATTCTCTATAAATTTCGCGGAATTCAAGCACATATCGATCCAGGACCTGGAGCTATTGTCAGAATTAATCAATTTGGTGAAGATCCTACAAAGACAGAATTATTCATAGTAACACATGTGCATATAGATCATTTTAACGATTTAAGCGCAATTATTGAAGCCTCAAGGGAACGCCTCCACGATAAGAGTAATCGATATTATAAAAAAGGAACGCTCATTACGACGAACGATGTCCTACCATTTGTTTCGAATTACCATCTTAACATGCTTGAAAAAGTTGTAAAATTTGATCGAGGTAAAAATTTCGACTATAAAGGAGTTCAAATCACCGGTACAAAAGTAATGCATACAGATAAAGTTGAAGGATTTGGACTAAAATTCAAATTAAAAAATTATTCAATTGGATTCACGAGCGATACCTCCGTATTCGAAGGTTTTTCAGAACAATTTTCTGGTGTTGATATTTTGATATTAAATTTGTTAAGACCCGATTCAGTCACTTGTAAGCGGCATTTATCTACTGATCAGGTCATTCCTTATTTGAATAAGATAACTCCCCCTTTGAAAAGCCTCATAATCACTCATTTTGGTTCTTTTATGGATGGACACCGTTCAGGAGATAATCGTGTTCCTGGACAAGTTACCAAATTAAAAAAACTTACAAGCATCAAACATGTATTAGCAGCAGAAGACGGATTAAAAATAAAGATCAATAATTTAATCTAAACCTAATAATATTTTATTCTTCTTTCAAATATCAATTTACGAATATATTTATTATTGTATTTTTCGATCATAGTATTAATTATAAAAAATTTAAAATATGAAAAAAGAATGTGGTTTTTTTTTGGACCAAAAGTTATTTTTGGAGAAGAAGCCGTAAATTATTTGGAGAATGTTAAAGGTACTAAGTGCTTTATTATAACCGATCAAAATATTCGGCAACTTGGCATCATAGATCCACTTTTAGAAGCATTAAATAGATTTGATAAATCATTTGAAATTTTCGATGATGTAAAGCCAGATCCTCGGGAAGAAGATATCATAAAAGGTAAAGAGATAAGTATCGCTTATTCTCCCGACATTATCATTGCGCTCGGTGGTGGTTCTGTAATGGATACTGCCAAAGCTATTTGGGCAATGACAGAGTTTCCTCATATGGTTATAGATGATCTCCATCCATTCAACGAGGAATTATTAACTTTAGGCAAGAAAATATCAATGGTCGCCATTCCCACGACTTCAGGGACAGGCGCTGAAGCGACATGGGCAATGATTATCTCTCGGCTTCAAGAGGGTATTTGGATAAAGCTAGAGCAAGCCCACAAGTCCTGCGTACCACAATTTGCAATTCTTGATCCAATATTCACGCAAAAAATGCCTGTAAAATTAACCGTTTCCACGGCGTTCGATGCGCTCGCTCATTCTATTGAAGCAATTACAACGAGCTGGAGAAGTGAATATTCTAATGCATTATGTACTAAAGCGATAGAACTCATATTTAAATGGCTTCCTATAATAATAAAAGATGGAAATAATCTCGAAGCCCGAGATTACCTTCATCAAGCGGCAAATATGGCAGGAATGGGATTTGGTAATTCACAAGTTCACATTGGTCATGCAATGGGTCATAGTTGGGGAGCTATTTTTCACACGCCACATGGAGTTAGCGTGGGAATTATCTTAAAATACATACTTATGTTTTTAATTAATAACCAAGATCCAGAAGATATTGGGAAAGAACTTCTAGGGAAGTTATCTAAACAACTTGGTTGGGCAAAATGGGAAGATGATGACAAGCAAGCTGCTCAAAAAATCGTAAATAAGATTAAAAACCTTGAAAATATAGGTGGATTTCCCAACAAGTTAAAAGATTTAGGAATTTCTCGAGAAGATTTAGATAAAAATATAGGTAAATTGGTTGCATTATGTTATCAAAGTCCTTCTTGTGTCATGGCGCCCCGTTCTCCAAATCAAGAGGAATTTAAAAAATTATTTTATTATGCTTACGATGGAAAAGAAGTCGATTTTTAAACCATTTTTTTTATATAATTCTAAAGAATAACAATAAAAATTAGGATTATAAATCAGCTAAGTCTAAGGATCGAAGTTTTTCTATATTGGGTTTTCCTGTTTCTAAATCAAATTGACGATAAGCGTAATAACTTGCTTTTAATTTGTTAAAATCAGGGCTTTTTCCCTCAGATTCGCCCTCGTTTTTTGGTTCTAATAAGATTTTTGGAAGGCGATCATCTTGAGGAGTTAATCCCATCTTGAGGTTAAACATCCTTTTTATCGTGTAATTTCTTTCGGCAATTGTCTTTAAAATATCGATATTACATTCAATTCCAATGGAATAACTAATAAGATCGATAATCATATCTAATGGAGGATTAGCAAATACACATAGAATTAAAGAGTTTGTCAAGGCTCGATAATCTTGGGCTAAAGCGGAATATTTAGCTAAATCATCGCCTTCATCGTGTTTATCTATTAGTACTATACCCAATTCTTCTAGAGGAAGGCCTAGTAATATATTATACATATCGCAAGAGTTATGACAAGGTCCGCGTGGAGTTGCTAATCCATAAGCAACTGCCATTCCATAACATGCCCGTAAATCGTGATAAGGTACTTCCATACCATATACGGTTCCAATTTCATCTTTAGAAACATTGTATTGCATTCCTAATGATTCTGATCCTTCTGCTAATATTTCTCCAATACCTTCTCGATTTACGATTTTCTCGATTAATGCCAGCATTGGTTTTTCTTTCCCCCATTGAGGTTCTAAATTATCAATTTCTTCAGACTTTAAAATGCCTTTATCATATAGATAATAAACCAGTGCGATTGTACCGCTTGCACTAATCGTATCAATACCAAGGTCATTGCAGAGATAATTCGCCCTAACTATAGATCCCAAATTGTCATTGAGTATCATCGAACCAAATCCAGCAATCGTCTCGTATTCAGGAGAAGCTACTTCTGTTTCTGTCTTATATTCACCTTCTTTTACTAATGCTTTTTTAGTGCAACCTATAGGACAAGCAAAACATGGATTGCTTTTAGTGAAGATCTTTTCTGATGCGGTTGCTCCTGAAATGTTATACGATTCTTTCCAAGAAGCTTGAGTCCAGTATTTTATCGGTAATTCGCCATTAAAATTATACATATCCAAGGGGGCAGCTGTGCCAAGTGCTCCAAACATTGTAGTTAAGAAAGCTTCCTTGAGAAACTCTTGCATATTCTTAGTAATTTCCTTGAATTTTTCTGAATCTACCGCTTCATATGATCTTTTAGTTCCTTTCACGACAATAGCTTTTAATTTTTTAGAACCCATTACAGCCCCCATTCCCGTTCTTCCGAGTGCCTTGTCTTCCGAGGCAATGGTGGCGTATTTGACTAAATTCTCTCCCGCAGGACCAATACAAGCTACCCTAGCCAGTTTTCCGGTTCTCTCTTTTAAAATCCTTGATGTTTCAAAAGTTCCTTTGCCCCATAAATCAGAAGCATCTTTAATATTTATTGAATTATCGTTGATCTCTAAATAAACTGGCATTTCTGATGCACCCATAATTACTATTCCTTCATAACCAGTTTTTCTAAGTTCTGGACCAAAGAATCCTCCACAATTTGATTCACCCCATAATCCCGTATATGGAGATTTTGAGCAAGCAACAAATCTTCCGCTAGTTGGTACTGTTGATCCGCAAAATATTCCAGTCATGAACATTAGAATATTATTAGGTGAAAGAGGATCGGTTTCCTTGTCTATTTTATTGTATAAATATCGACAAGCATACCCCGATCCTCCTAAAAAGTTTTTTAAATATTCTTGATTTAAAGGCTCTGTTGAGATCATATTTGAGCTTAAATCAATTGTTAATATTTTACCATTTATAAAACTCATTTGTTTAACCTTAAATATTTATTACTCAAATTCTACTAGATAAATAAATTAAATGTTTATATATTTCCTTGTTCAATTTGTATTAAAATCAATAATAATGAATAAAGAAGGTTAATTAATCTCATGGCAAAATTTGGAACTCAAGAATGGTTAGATCTTTATAAAGAAGCACTAAATAATAATCCCGATTATAAATTTGCAGCAGGTCCCGAAGGATTTCCACCTAATGGCTGGGAAGGTGATTTTTGTTTCGTTTATCTCCCAAATCCTGGTGGTAAAGGCCCTTTGAATCACGAACTCTACCAATTTATCGGTTTATATCACGGAGAATGTACGGAAGCGAAAAATATCACTAAAGAGCAATTTTTCTTCCAAAAACCAGGCGAAACTGTTCCTGAAGGAAAGATTCCTGTCCAATTCGTATACACAGCAACCTACGATAACTGGGTAAAAATCTACAAAAATGAGCTTGACGCAACTAAAGCACTCCTAATGGGAAAAGCAAAATTACAAGGTGATATGGCAAAAGTAATGAGAGCTACTAAAGCGGCTCAGGAACTTACAAAAACATCAGCAAGTATCGAAACTGAATTTTTATAATTTTTAATTATTTTTTGTAATCTAAATTATATGAAATGATTATTATTATTAAATAAACATCAATAATGATTTTTAGGGAATGAATAATGAACGAAGAAGAAGAAGATTTTTTATTTGCCAACTTGGATAATGTCCTAACGAGTATTATTGCGGACAAACGAACAAATCCAAAAAATTTAAAGAATTTAACAAAGTTCACTGCTCGAATTAATTTAGGTTATCAAATGGGCAAGGACGAATATTTTTGGGTAAACTTAATTGCAGAAAACGGAGATTTCAAACTTAATATGGGAAAACTAGAGGAATACGATATAATGATATTAATGACACCGGAGGACGCGATGGGATTTCATCGTGGATTACTTTCTACAAAGGACATGCTAACACAAAAAAATGAATACGGTAAGAGAAAACTCCGATTTGAAAAGGGAAACACGGGAAAGCGCCATTTAGGCATTTTGCTAAAATTTCCAAAAATATTTGTACTTGATTAAATCATATAAAAAATATCCCTAAAAAGAAATCTACCTATCTTATAATTAAAAAGAATTCAAGCAAGTTTTTCCAAATTAATAAAACTATTCTTTAAGATATCTTTTCTCAATTAAATAAAATATTTTTAAAGTACAACGAATTCTCTAACCTATAAAAATCAAATATATTAATTTATCATGCCAATAAAAACACCTGAAGAATATCTAAAGTCCATCCAACGGGATGTTAATGTTTACATGTTTGGAGAAAAGATAAAAAATTTCTGGGATCATCCAATCATCAGGCCTTCTATTAACGCAGTCATGAAGATATACGAATTGGCTCATGTTGAAGAATATAAAGACATCATGACAACCACTTCTCACATGACGGGAGAATTAATTAATAGATTTACCCACATACATCAATCTACCGATGACTTGATCAAGAAAGTCCAGATGCAACGCTTATTAGGACAACACACGGCATGTTGTTTCCAAAGATGTGTTGGATTTGACTCTTCTAACGCATTATATAGCGTTACTTACGAAATGGACAAGAAACATGGAACAAATTACCACGAAAGATTCAAGAATTTTTGGAAAGATGTACAACATAACGACCTAATGGTTGACGGTGCGATGACTGATCCCAAAGGAGATAGATCAAAACGTCCTTCGCAACAAACCGATCCTGATATGTTCGTTCATGTTGTGGACCAAAATGACGATGGTATCGTGGTAAGAGGCGCAAAAATCCATCAAACGGGATATTTAAATTCAAACAAAGCAATCATAATGCCAACTATGGCAATGAAACCTGGAGAAGAAAAATTTGCCGTAAGTTTTGGGGTTGATGTCGAAGAAAAAGGTACGACAATTGTATATGGAAGGCAAGCTTGTGATACTCGTAAAATGGAAGAAGGAAAATTAGATGTAGGAAATTATAAATATGGAGGTCAAGAATGTTTCGTAATTTTTGATGATGTATTTATTCCTAACGAGCGCGTTTTTATGAACGGTGAAGTTGACTTTTCTGGACACCTAGTGAATAGATTTGCGGGATTCCATAGACAAAGTTATGGAGGATGTAAGGTAGGCGTAGGAGACGTAGTAATTGGTGCCGCAGCACTTATAGCTCAGTATAATGGTGCGGATAAAGCATCTCATGTAAAAGAAAAAATAATCGAAATGATCCACTTAAACGAAACGCTTTATAGTTGTGGTATAGCATGTAGTTCATTGGGACATAAGCGCGATGCAGGGAATTTTGAGATGGACATGCTCTTGGCAAATGTATGTAAACAAAATGTCACTCGCTTTCCTTACGAAATTGGAAGATTAGCAGAAGATATAGCAGGAGGATTATTTGTCACGCTTCCTTCGGAAGCCGATATGAATTCAAATGAAATCGGACCTCTTTTGAAAAAATATATTTCTACTTGCGATGGGGTTTCTCCTGATGATAGATACAAACTCTTGCGCTTTATTGAATGCATGTCAATGGGTGTAGCTTCTCCTAGTTATAAAACGGAATCAATGCACGGAGCTGGATCGCCACAAGCTCAAAGAATTATGATATCGCGTCAAGCAAATATCGAAGAAAAAATTAAATTCGTAAAACAAATTTTAGATTTAGATTAATCTTTTTTTACCTTTTTTTTTAAAAAAATATAGATTAATATATGACCTTGTTCTATCTATTTTATTATATTTTAAAAAAAAATAAATCAAAAAGATGAAATAAATATGGGAAACAAATGTAAAAAAGAAGCAACCAATTTGGGACTCATGCAAGCTCCTAAATATACATTTTATGGACGTCCTGCTGGACTTAAACAACAATTTAATAGAGTAAAACCTAAATTCGTAAGGGAAATACTAAAATGGTTGAAACAAAATGATCCCGCTATGATGGAAAACACATCGGGTGGAGGAAGGAACAATACTTACTATTTACTTTCTCCACAATTGGGTGTTTATATTGAAGTGTTGGATAGAATGGCTGGAGCGCTTGTACCAAATCCAGGAAATCACGTTAATGAGATGAACATTTACACCAACAATGCTGATTTAGTCAAACAAATCATACAGATTTGGAATAGCAGATGGGAAGATGGTATCCTTCCTCATTTAGATATGAAAAAGATTACAAAAAAGTACAAGGTCAACGAAAACGACGTGATAAATGCTTGGAAACAATTTCTAGGTTAAATAGTTGCATTAACGGTTTAATTTCATTTTTTTAACCTCTTTTTTATTTTCAATTTAACCTATAAAATTAAAAATTTTTAATAATATTATAAAAAAATTAATGAAATACAATAAGTCAAATCATTAAAATTAGATTTATTTTTAAAATATTTTAATCTCAATTAAAACGGGGTCTAGGGAATTGTTCGCCTTTTAACCTGTTTACAGAAGTAAATTGATCTTTTCCCGAATTGCGCAAGAAATCCATTGCTTCTTCGATTCCCTCAATTGTAAGGTTAAACATCGGAATAACACCTGCGATCATCTTTCTCGTCCATGCCATCCATCTCTCGTCTACGATTTCTGGATTGAGCCATACGATGTTATTTTTGAAATGATTGGCGAGTTCTCGAATGTAATATATTCCGGGCATCTCGTTTCGATGGTAATAATATATAGAGCCATATCGTTCAGTGAGTTCCCAGGACGCCATCGCAGCGTCTCCGACCATAACGCATTTGTAAGATTTATCGTATTTTTTAATAAAATCTTCGAAATCTAAGGCCTCGTCAGGTTTTCGTTTAGCGTTGAAATAAATTTTCTCGTACGGACAGTTATGAAAGTAATAATGTTTAAAGTCCTTCCAGTGTGACATTTGGTTAGCAGCAGAAAATAATATGTTCACCAAATGAGCGTAAG
>JAEOUI010000380.1 GCA_016839425.1 Promethearchaeota archaeon | reverse complement strand
GAAAAAAAAACAGGTTAATTATTTTTTTTTTTCATCTTGAAAAAGACCACGGCAAGGACCAAGAAGGCAGCTGTTAATAAGAGCAGGATCAAGAAATCCATATAAAACATTTCTATCCCAAACCCATTTATCATAATAGCCCTACTAATATTTATCGAGTAAGTCATAGGTATGAAATAAGAAATAACTTGAAATACTTCTGGGAAGGAATTTATGGGAAATATAAATCCCGAGAAAAACATTGAAGGTATCAGGAGTAAAGGTATAAATTGAAACGCCTGAAGCTCGTTCTTTGCGAATGTAGACGCAAAAATGCCCAAACCAACGCAGGACATGGCATAAACGAATAGTATGAAAAATAAAAGCAAGATATTACCAACTATATGAATTTGAAAGAAAAGCACTGAAATTACCAGCAAAAGGCTGCTTTGGACTAAGGCGATGAGCGAATTTCCTAGCAAATATCCTAATACAAATTCTGATTTCGAAGTCGATGTTGCCTTGACCCTAAATAATGTACCCGTCAATCGTTCCTTGGTAAACCCACCAGTAACCGTCAAGATCATAAACAAAAAGATGGCAAAACTGAGAATACCCGGTCCGAGAGAGTCAATAGGCCTGAGACTAGAACTTCCTGCGACATAGATGGTGTTAAGCTCTAAATGTGGTTCTTCCGTACCGGATAATTCGTTGAGGATCTCTCCAATTGCTTCGGAAAGTGCGGCAAATACGGAACTAATTGTCTGGGGATCGCTTCCGTCTACATAGATCGAAAGTTGTATGTGCTTCGAAAAATTGAGCATTTCTTCTGAAAAGTCATCAGGAATTATTAACAAGGCGTAGTAGTTATTTCCTCCATAAACTTTTGCTCGTTCGCTAGAGAGATCGAATGTATTTGGATTTAACATCGACACCGAAACTCTATCATCTGCTTTAAGTACATCGATAAAAAGGTCAGAATACTGCGTGTCATTTACAAGCATGGGAATTCCCGTCCCACCTTCGTCCATATTGACAATTTTTATTGGCACATGTTTTACAGCTTGACCAAAAGCGAGTCCAAACAAGACCATCAAAAGGATTGGCATAAAAATAAGCAAACCAACGCTACGCTTGTCATGTGCTAACGCTTGTAAATTTTTTCTCGTGATGGCCAAGATGCGCCTCATGCTAATTTTCAAAGTCATTACCTCCCATTTTTTTTTTTGCTTTCTCTTTTTGCGTGTGATATATAAAAACATCTTCCATATTAGGTAATTTTTCTAGATTTTTAGCGCGTTTGACATCGTTCATGAGCTCATCGGGTGTTCCTGAAACTATAATTTTTTTATTCATCAAACCAATGCGATCACAATTTATAGATTCAGCCAAGTAATGGGTGGTAATGAGAATAGTAACCTCATTTTCTCTTGAAATTTGTTTGAAAAAGTCCCAAAAATCGATTCTGAGCTCTGGATCTACACCAACCGTTGGTTCGTCTAGAATCAAGATGCTTGGTTGATGTAATAGAGCCACGGCAAGAGAGCATCGCCTTTGCATGCCTCCCGAACATTTAGATATTATCCTCTTTCGAAATTCTTCCAAGTCAACCAATTCAAGGACCTTTTGAATTCTTTCATTCATTTTGGACTTGGGTATTTTGCTTAGTTTTGCAAAGAACTTCAAGTTTTGTTCGACTGTCAAGTCTAGATACAAAGAGAGGTCTTGAGGCATGTACCCAATGAGTTGATATACCTCGTTAATCTTTTCGGGAATTTTTTTACCCGCAATCGAAATATGAGCTCCTGGATCGGGATTGAGAATATCTAATAAGATCGAAATAGTAGTGGTCTTCCCAGAACCGTTAGGTCCTATGAGCCCGTAGATCTCTCCTTTTCCAACGCGTAAGTTAAGTTCTTCCACAGCCTTGAAATGTCCAAAAGATTTCGATAGATGTGATATTTCAATCATTTTACTTGATTTTTAGTAATTTTAATAATTAAATTAGCTAGAGGTACATAGTAAATATAAGGTTTATCCCTAAAAATGAAGGAAGCCTTTGATAACCAAGCAAAAAGAGTTTAGGTGGAGTTAGATAGAATTTTATTGTAACAAAATGCTACTAAAACTCTAATTATTTTCCTTTGTATTGAGGTCTTCTCCTTTCGAAAAATGATTTCATTCCCTCTTGAAAATCTTGAGTTCCAGCCATTTTACTTACGCTTTCCAATTCTCTATCTAAGTGGGTGTTTAAATCGTTCTTGTATGCATTTAATAATAGTTTTTTAGTATTTGCAAACGCAAGAGTGGGACCTTTTTTAATTTTTGCAACGATTTTTTCAGCACCTTCTTGCATAGACTTTAAGTCTCCGTATACTTTTGAAACCAAATTACATTCTAATGCATCCTTAGAAGTTAGAACCTTATTTAAATAGACCATTTCGTTTACTAAAGGGAGACCTATAATTTTTGGAAGGTAATAAGTTAGTGAGGAATCGGGAGTTAATCCTATGTTAGTAAAAGCCACGCTAAACCTAGATCCTTGAGCACAAATCCTAATATCGCAAGCGCACGCCAAGCTTAATCCCACTCCAAAGCAAGAACCATTTATTGCAGCAATACTAGGGGCGTGTATAGATTTTAGGATTTTAATCCCCCCGTGAAAAATGGAAGCGAGCTCGTAAAGATGTGCTCCAGGGTCCTTTGCTTTTTGAAATTCGGCCAAGTCACCTCCTGCACAAAAAGCAGAACCTCTTGCCGTAATCAAGATGCATCGAACCGAATCATTTTTAGAAATTATTTTCATTGCCGAAATAAAATCCTTGCACATTTGACGATTGATGGCGTTAAGTTGTTCTGGTCGGTTTAAATAAAGCGTTGCATATTCTTCAGTTTCAGATATGTCCAGATCAATGGTATCGTATTGAATCATTTGAATTATTTCCTATTATATTGACAAATTTGATGAGTAATAAAATGTAAAATCACCTTTAAATTTATTAGAAAATAGATAATAGGAGTTTATTCATAACGATAGAACTAATAAAAATTTGTTATCTCATATATTTTTAAATTTTTTAGGAGAAGAATTTAAACTCATCAAATAAATATGGGGAGGGAGGGATTCGAACCCCCGGCCATTACCGAAATCAAGCGATTGGCTCGAATTTCTCGGCCCCCAGCCGAGTATCATACCAAGCTAGACCACCTCCCCTTAAAAGAAGTATGGTGATTTTGATTAATGATTGATTTTAATTAAAATTTGTTCTTGTCGATAGTGCAAAATTTTTTAAGAACCTTCGAATTACGTATTGTTAACAAAAAAATATAAATTAAAATTTATGACGAGATTGATGCAGGAGCTTAAAATTGCTTGTAAACTCGTCCAATCAGTAATAGTGAATCAAAATGAGTGATAAAATCGAATTAAATCCAGATTTAAGGGAAATCCTAGAAGAAATAGGTAATAAAACGAGGTTCAAGGAAATTGTACCAAATAAAGACGAGACAAGTAACAGAGGATTTTGTTATGTCGTAAAAGATCACGAGATCGTTGAATTAAATCTAATATCTTGTGGATTAACGGAACTTCCGGAATCCTTAGGGAAACTAAATACCTTAAGAATAATAAACCTCAAGGGGAATAGTTTATCAAATCTCCCAGAATCTATTGGCTCCATAAATAACTTGCAAGAATTACACGCCCCTAACAATAGACTTGAAAGACTCCCAGATTCTATTGCAAAACTCTCATCCTTACTAATATTAGATTTGGCTAATAATAGAGGAATTAAACTAACAAGTACTTTATGTGAGCTTCCAGCATTGGAAATGCTCGATTTAAGTGGTACGGACTTGACCAATTTAGTAGACGCGATTGGAAAACTTTCGACATTAAAACAACTCAATCTTAAAGGAAATCGATCCTTAAAGTCCTTACCTGAATCAATAGGTGAATTAAGATCCTTGATCACCTTGAATCTACATTCAACAGATTTAAACACACTGCCAGAAGCAATTGGAAGCTTAGCATCTCTTGAAACGCTTGATTTAGGCAGGATACCATCTTTTGAGCGACTTCCTAATTCCATTGGAAGCTTAAAATCGCTTAAAATTCTCGATTTGTTTGGAAATAAGAATCTCATATCACTTCCAGAAACATTTGGAGGGCTTGTTTCTCTTCAAAAGCTAAACCTCGATGGAGCAAAAATAAGTACTTTACCATCTTCGTTTGGAAACCTTTCTTCGTTAAGATATTTAAGTTTAGAAAAGAATCAAATAATTGAATTACCCGAGTCCATTGGAGGGCTTACAGATCTCAGAGATTTTTACCTTTCCGATAATAAATTATCGCAACTTCCGGAATCAATTGGAAATTTAGTAAATCTTGAAAAAATTCTACTAAGTGGAAATAACCTTTCTGAACTTCCGTACTCCTTTGGAAACCTTGAGGCCTTGAAAATGTTAGCATTAAGCGAAAATCGATTAATACATGTACCTAGCAGTATTGGCAAGCTCAAGTCTCTTGAAAATTTAAGCTTGATAAAAAATGAATTGACAATTCTTCCAAGAGAAATCGGTGATTTGAGTCGTTTGGAGTATTTATACCTTCAATACAATAAATTTGAAGATCTCCCAGGTTCAATATGGCCTCTTAAAAATCTAAAAGAATTGAAGTTGGAAGATAACCCGTGGAGCCAAGATGCCCGATATATCATTGCTAAAAAGGATCTTCCCTTATTACTTGACGAATGTAGGAAGCGCGCCACATTAAATGTATTCTTGAGTCATGCAGTTGCCGATTTTGATTACTTTCACATCGATAAGATTTCTGAATACTTGGAGCGCCAAAACGAAGTTTATAAAGCATTTTATTGCGAAGAGGATCTTACGGGAAATATTGACGATTTCATGAATGAAAGAGTTCCACAATGTCAATTATTGTTATTTTTTGCTTCAAACAAGTCGGTTAATAATTCTGTGGATTGCGCTCACGAGCTCGAGCTTGCGAACAAGCACGAAATCAAAATCGTCCCGATCAAGGGAGAAGATGTGTCATGGGAGGATTTAGGAAAGATTGGCTTGAGCAGGGAACTCGGTCACGAATTCCTTCCCGATCAATTCGACGATTTCTACGAGACGATCTTTAATTATGTTAAAAAGCTAAAGGAGGATGTTAACCTTTTTGACACGAAGGAAGCAAAAATAGACACTCAAAAGCTCAATTTGAAAAATACATTGAATAGTTTATTTGACTCAAAAGATCTTAGAAGCCGAATATACGAAAACATCGATAATTTAAAGACATTATTTCAAGAACTCAACACTAATAAGATAAGTCCATTAGAATATTATTTGAAATCAGCACAAATTCTTTCAAATCAGGAGAATTAAGACGAAAGTTTTATTTTTATTATATATTTTTAAACATTACTTAAAAAAATTGATAATCCAAGTTCTTTTTCATAATTCTTTTATTTTCAAGGCAAGGTGTTAAAAACATATTATTAAGTAAAAATATTGTAGCATTACTTATATCTGATGTTCACTTAGGGGATTTATATTGCAATCGTGATAAATTCGAGCGATTTCTTGCCCAAGTTTTGCGGGAAATATTAAATAGCAGGGTTCCAAAATTAAAATGTCTAATCCTCCTAGGAGATACATTTGACTTGATAATGAGTACTTTTAGACACCTAAGTAGCGATTCAAAATTTAGTAATTGCTATAATTTACTACAAGAAATACACGATCAAGGCATTCGCATAATTTTTCTCTTAGGTAATCACGAAATTCCTACAACGGGATATTTTAACTTGCTTTTTGGGAAAAGAAAGAGCGAATTTCTTTATTCCATGAGAATGGGCGGTTTTCAGAAGGATTTTCTCAGTGAAAATTCAATTTTTCAATATGCAATAATAAATACGGATCAAAACATGGATTTAACATTGAAATTATATGATTCGCTAAACAAACCTTGGATCGATTTAATGGGATTTAACGAATCCAAGCAAATCTTGCTTGCTCCTAACAAAGACAATACACGCAATTCCTACCTTCTAACTCACGGTCATCAATTTGAGGATTGGCAAACCCATCATTTCGTATCTGCACCATGGTGGAACTCCTTTATGGGATTAAAGCAGGACGCAAAACTAGTAATAAATAAATTTTGGCACGATTGGAAGGATAAAAAAAAAAAAGAGATAGATAAAGACGGATTTTTTAACTATATCAATTCCCTGAAAATCAATAAATCTAGTATTAATCCAAGAGATGTTGAAGAGTTCATTCCAAATGGGCAAATTAAAGAAAAAACTAGACGATTTTTTGATAATGCGTTGTATTTTTTGGAAGACAACGGTTTAAAAAGAATCACGCGTGTTATTTTTGGGCATATTCACGATACCATTCAAATTACCTCGGGGAATGTTTTCTTGGCCACGAATGGATGTTGGCTCGAAGACAAAAAGTCTTGTTTTACAGAAATTTTGTCAGACGGTAATTACTCGCAAAAATTATTTGAATAGATTCAACAAGAATCCACCATTTTATGAATTTTTTTAGACATAATTTTTTTATTCCATAAAGGATTTAATTATATACATTACTTTCAAGCTTAAAGAAGCTCTTTTTACACATAGAAGGGAACTAGATGCGATCGAGACTACCATATCATATTTATTGGCCCCAATATTTCGAAATAAAAAGAAGCCGTTCGGACGGAAGGCGGATTCCAAAAAAATTCGCATCGGATAAAATCAACATCGATTTAATCGCTAAAGCGGCACGCAGGCTTGGATATACCGCAGAAATTGAGAAAAACTATCAATATCCAAAAACATGGTGGGACGAGCCTGGCAGGGTTTTAATCGACACAAAGGGGAAGAAGAAATCCAAGGTCTTAATCGAAGTTGCCAAAGAGATCATAAAAATGAGAACAAAATAGAAGAAATATTGTCCATCATGCACGAATTCGCTTTCGCTTACGACATTTTCAAGGTAGCAGAAGCTACAGCTAAAAAATATAATGCAAAGAAAATAACAGAAGTACTTTTAGAGATCGGAGAATTAACGCTAATAGTTCCCGAACTCCTGAAAAAATCCTTTGAAATGGCGACTGCAGGTTCGATTGCCGAAGGAGCCGAACTTGTCATCCAAATCCTTCCAGGAAAAGTAAGATGTAGGGATTGTAATAGAGAATCGAACATAACACTTACGGAAGAGGCGAGGTTAACAGGTCTTCAATTATTTAGGTGCGGAAATTGTCAGAGTAATAACACTGAAGTGATAGACGGCAAGAAAGCAAATGTAAAAAATATTAAAATCCAAGAATAACTTCACTTGGACAAACTTTTATTTAGCTGAATATAGAGATCGCTGGTTTTATGTCTAGTGTTAAGGATATACCTTTATTATATTCTTGTGCGACTCTAAGGTAATTTTCGTGAAACTTATAAAATTTGAGCGTGGCAATTTGAAGCTTGCGCCTTAATTCGATTGAATTATAATCGCAGATCAATATACCTGTTATGTTTTTATAAGGTTCAAATAATACCGAACGCCGTTCTCCCATAAGTTGACTGATTTTCCCCGATTTTTTTATAACTTCGTCGGTTATTAACGAAATCGAACTTAAAGCACCCGCTAGGAGATCAATAAGGTCGTGTTTGACCTCGTCTTGTATATTATGTTCAAAAAAATATCTCGCAATTACATTACTTGTTAGATTACATACAAATAAGAAGATTTGAGGTTTTGCCTGCTTGAAGTAAGTATTGTTCCATATGAGAACATCTTTTGTTGATATAACGCCAACGGGTTTGCCATTCTTGGAAATTAATGTGCGCTTGTAATTGTTTTTCGTAAGAAATCGAATCACGCTATCAATTGGAGTATCTTCATCAAGCATCTTAATAGGTCCTTTCATGAGCTCGATGACGGGTTTATCTGCCAGATTAGATTTAAACATGCCTTTAACTTTAAGATAACTAATTACATCGCTATGTGATAACACATAATAATGATCGTTCCCTTTATCGTGAAGAAATATGGCAGAGATATTCTTATCGTGCAAGATATTTATTGCATCCTCGAATGTGGCATCAATGTCAAGCATGATGACATAGGGAGTCATAATCTCACTTGCAACTGCGGATCTCGCGTCTAATGCCTGCATTGTTAAATGTAAATGAAAAATTCGTATTAAGCTTATTTAATATAGTTTTCGTCAATCTACATGTTAAATAAAGTACAATGAGCACTAATATTTATTTTTTGTATATTATAGAAGATTTAAAAATATCAAAATTAATTACTTTATAATTTATTTTAAAGTATCTAGGATCATAAATATGGAAAATATAGAAGAATTAAAAGATCAACTCTCCCATCTTATAGATTCTTACAAGAGATTCTAAATTTCTTATTTATTGAAAGTCGCTTCAATCGTTTTCTTTAGAGAATGTTGATATAACAATCGTTCTCCATCGCAAACCACGAAATAGGATCCATAAGGATAAATAGCGTTTTCTTGAGCCTCCTTACATTTATTAAATTTAACTATTTTTGCTTTATTTCCATCATCCATATCTTTAATTTCATCTACCAAATCAATAATGTAAGGACATTGATCAGAATAGAATATCGTAACGCCTGAAGAATATTGTTTTAATTTTTCCTGAGAAAATGGATGGAATTTCGGTTCGGGAGCATCTTCTGAAAACGCTCTTATATATAGTTGAAAATGGGGTTCTTGTTCATCTACGAGTTTAAATCCTAACTTTTCGTATAAGGCTTTTTTTGGAAGCCAACCACCTTTTTCTGCAGTCATTCCTACAATACCACATAATCCTGCATCTTTTGCATCTTTTAAAGCCAAATTAACGAGTTGAGAGCCGTATCCTTTTTCCTTGTGCTTACCTACAACCCATAAACAATGAATGACCATCCAACCATCCGCTTTAATTCCTCTCCAGTTATATTTACCAGGAATATATTCAATCATTCCTCGGGATGTTTCTTTATTTCCTTCTTTAACATAGAGAACTTTATATTTCAAACCTTCTTTAAAGCGATCCTTTATCCATTTTTTCTTTTTCTGATAACCTGGTAAGTCTTTTTTTGTTTTTTTACAGAACAATCCTTGCTCGTCAATATTATTTTCGTTTATATCAACAATTTTTACCATTTCGTTTTCCCTCGTTCAATTAATTAAAAAAAATGTAATATTCTAATTATACGATATTATCCTTCCTCGAAAAATCCTTGTTCTTGCCACCAAACGATCCCATCTTCGACGCATTCTGGCCATCCTTCTAACCACGGAGCAATATTACATTCTCTCACGCGATCGCATATCGGAAAATATGCTTTCAAGTCCACGATTGGAGTATCGTTAAAAGCATCTATGCTAGCTACTTTAATAACTCCATTTTGAATATCAACACCTTTTATTTCACATACCGTTATTGCAATAGGATTAGGTCTATATTCGGCTCTAGTTGCAAAAATGCCTGTAATTGGTGCTCCTTCAGCGTAAGGGACTTCTACCTCCCATTTTTTCGACTCTCGATATTCCTCCTTGTCCATTTCGCTTGCCCACCAAAACACCAGCACGTGACTAAACTTTTCTAACTCTTTTAATCCTGATCTATAGGACTTAAATATATCCAAATAGAATTTTATTGTCTTCGGTTCATTTCCTTCTATTCTTACTTTTCCAATTGGTTCCATTTCAATTGTTTTTTTTTTCATTTTTACTTACATCTCAAATTGATTCA
Source organism: Promethearchaeota archaeon (assembly GCA_016839425.1). The sequence continues at coordinate 6,757 of JAEOUI010000380.1, read as the reverse complement.
TTTATTATTATGTTTTCAAATATTTAAGTCCTTCACTTTTTGTCGGTGGCGTTCACTTTTTATAGGAAGGTTTAAAAACATTAAATGTCATACAATAATTATTGATAAAAAATTAAGTTGAAACGATGGAACCTACCATTTTAGAAGGGAAAGTATTTCAATTATTAGGTTGTGTTTATTATGGAAATCCCTTTCATTCCGCTAAAGAATGGTCTTATGAGAATGAGATTGGAAAGTTGTGGAATCGGTTTATGAGTCTAGTTGGAAAGAAATATAATAAAATTATTGAAAAATTAAGCGTGAATGCCTCGTATTACTATGAATTACATTTAGAACCAGAAGAATTCCAGACTACGAGGAATTATTTTGTAATGACTGCAATTGAGATAAAAAGAATTGATGAAATTCCCTTAGAAATGTTTGTTAAGATCCTTCCTAAATCCAATTATGTCTTATTCACGACAAAAATAAGTGAAAAAATAGAATTAGGTTCATACATGTACAAAAAATGGATTCCGGAAAACAATTACGAACAATCGTTTCCTTTCATCTTGGAAGGCTACGATAGCCAGAGATATAAGGGCCTCGACGATCCAAATTCCGAAATTGATTGGTATATTCCCATAAAAAAAATAAACAGAAGAGGTTTTTAAAAATGATAGAACAAAAATCAAATATCGATTTGGTTGAATCTCTTGAAGAAGCATTTTCCATCATTTTAGATGTTGTAAAAGCAATAGGCAACGAGAGTAGATTAAGAATATTAATATCCTTATTAACTGGCGAAAAATCGTTTAACGATTTAATGAAATATTCTGCATTACAGAAAACGGCCTTGGCAAACCATTTAACGAAATTACTTGATAAAATGCTCATTAAAAAGCCAAGTATAGGCAATTACGCGATCACGGAAGATGGAAGGCTTTTTCTTAGAGGTTTAGATACTGCATATAAATATTCAACAATAAGGGACAAAAAAGAAACACGAGACAAACAAAGCGGGCGATTTTCCGATTCTTTTGCAACCTATTTTTTTAAAAATCCAACGAACAACTATTAAGATTTATCTAAATCCCTTATTTTTTAATAAATGCTAAAATATGAATATTTTCCTATCTATTTTCAAGCTTTTTTAGTCAGAATTAAAAATTCATTCTTTTATTATAATAAAAAGAACTTAGATATTTGTGTTTTTATTCTTCTTGATAGTTAAGATTAAAAATTTATTAAATAGAGTTGTTATAAAAGAATAAAAGTAAAATTAATCTACATGAGCACGCCGTTTAACACTCCGTGCTGTCCAGGTCGGCTCGTGATTCGGGCTTTTCCTAATTCCGTTTCCACGACAGCCCCCTTGGTAAGAATGTGTCTTCGATTTAGATCTTTAGAAGCTTCATTGCTTTCAAACTTTAGAATTTTGGTTTTCGCAGTTTTGTTCGTGTTTGGGTTCGTTACATTAATAAATTCCGTGGAGAATAGCTTTAACTTGGTATTCCCCCCAAGAATTCTCTGCTTTTTCTTTTTATCGTTGCCAATAGCGGTTTGAATGGGTGGGCGAGCGAGCTCCATTTTTCTCTTTTTTCTAAAGCTCTTGTATTTTTTTCCCGTGTATTTTCTTTTTGAACGTGCTTGACTTCGAGCCATAGTGTTTATACCATTTTAACATAAAATTATAGTTTTTAGTAGTGAAGGATATCTTTAAAATTTTTACATTGGAAGTTATTTAAGAAAAATAAATATAATTTGAATTTTTATTAAGGATAATTCACTATAATTATTTGAATAAAAATGATGCAAAATAGAGACATGGTAAATTTCGACGAGGCCTCCATGGATAATGTGATAAAGACGAGCACGACTACAGTTGGCGTTATGGTTAAAGGAGGCGTGGTGATTGGAACTGAATCTCAGGCAACGGCGGGTTATACCGTGGCAACGAAAACCGCTCAGAAATTATTCCAGATAAACGATTACACGGCAGCAACGATTTCTGGAGGCGTTGCTGACTGTCAATATGTCATCAATCAAATCCAAGCTTTATCGAGACTAAAGCAAGTCGAGGAAGGAACCGTTCCCGACCCCAAATACATCGCAAATGTCACGAGAAACATTTTATTTCAAGGACGATCCTATTATATGGCAATGATGATCGTTGGAGGATATTCAACTCATGACCAGAAAGGCAGATTATATGGTGTTGATCTTTTGGGAACTTTATTCGAAGAAGATAAATTCATCTCGTTTGGTTCGGGTTCTACATTTTCTTTAGGCGTTCTCGAGGCAGATTGGAAGCCAGAGATGTCAAAAGAAGAAGGCATAGAACTTATAAAAACAGCAATCACGAGTTCAAAAGAGAGAGACGCTGCGTCTGGATATCACATACAAATTTGCTCCATTGACAAGGACGGATTTGTTCAAATCCAATAACCTTGCTTTTTCTTTATATCTAAATTCTAATTGGATAATTAGCAAATAAAAAAATAAATTTTTAATGATTAGATAGTTAGGGTTCGGCAAAAATATCGTGCCAGGGCTTATTAAATGTGAATATCGTAACCTCGATGATAAGCAAGAAAACAAGAAATAATATTAGATATTTTATTCGTGTTGGAAATTCAAACTTTTCGTACCATGTTTCTAGCATCAAGGCGGGAAGTATGCTGATGTATCCCATAAAAATGGAATAAAACAATTCAAATTCCAATGGAGGTTGTTCTTGAATGAATAACGCCGCAATTAGATATAACACGATCATAAACCACGAAAGCAATATCGCAGTGAGTAATCGAGAATACAGGAACTTATCTCTTTCCTCTTTTTTAATCTGCTTCATAAATATCAGGTATTCTATAACTGTAAGGATCAAGTAAGTGTAGAATCCGATTTTCATATGTTGAAAAACGCTCTCGTCGGTTCCACTAAAAATACCCACCACGATATTTTCTTGGCTCATATCATAAATAAAATGTAGAAATGAAAAAATGACCAAATAAATAAGTGCTTTTATAAAAATATAATATTTACTTTCTCTATTCAAATTCACTATTATCCACCTTTTAGTCGATAATACTTATAGTTAGACAAGAAGTTATTTAATTATATCTCAATTATTTTATAAAAGTATTTATTGATGAAAGCGAATATTAGAGATCTTCTTTGATTTTTCCATTTGGTAACATATTATCGGGATGATATTCTCCTCTTTCTTCCATCTTAAATCTTTCGCAATTTTTATTTCCTACCAAGCAATATTTTTCAATCCAAATTGGGTCCAATTTACCATTTTCAACGAATGATTTGATTGGACATACGAAATACCACTTGCATTTCTTGTTTTTCATTTTAAAGACTTATTGAGCAGAATTGAATTTACCAATTTTTAAAAAAAAATATAATCCTATTTTTACATTATTTTTGACTAATTAATAACGATATTTATTTTAATACTGATTTTTAACAATCGAATTTATTTCAATCGATTTTTTATCCATTTAGGTGTGATGAAACCCAAATAAAATTCAATAGCACTTGACATCAATAATAACCTAAAAATAACAAGCGTCAATGCCGTCGCGTTTATCATAGCATCTAAAATTCCACCAATCGCAAAGGAAGGAAAAGCTAACATTAAAAAAAGACCTTTTATTCTCGTTTCGGGATTATCCAAACGATAGGTTTTGTAGGCGAATATTAATCCCGTGATTAATAGCGTAAATATTAATATTAATAGAAATATTGCTAGACTTACATTTTCGTTTTTCAAGTCGACCGCAGAGTTTTTAGTTGCTATCTGATTGACATCAAGGAATAAAAATGTAATAAATATCACATAAAACAATGTCAAGCTAATTAAATTAAATAAGAAAAATGCTATTTTCGGATTTTTATTAGTAAAAGTAAACTTACTAAACGCGACCAACCATAATGTAATTCCAATAGGTAGCGGAAGAAAATTAATGAGTAAAATGGCTTGTAAGGGCAAACCAACACCATCGTTGAAGAAAGATACGATAAAACTTATACTCGTCCCATACCAACCTGAACAAAACAATATCCAGGCTAATCCAACGAATAAATAATCCACATTTTTTTTTTCGAAGTATTTTGAAACAATAGTCAGCCCAACTATCACCGTTATTAATACGAAAATAAGTCCCAAAACTCCGTTTGTATAATCTAATATTTCCATAAAATGATCCATTTTTTACGATATATTTATATTTTTGTTAAAAAAGAACATTAAATCTAATATTTGTCTGAAAGATACTAATATATAATTGTCATATAATGTGTTGACGATAGTAATCTATAATAATAATGATAACGATAGAAATATACATTATTTTAAGAAATTAAAAACAGTACCCGTTGGGAAAAATTATGTCAGAAAAATTATCGTCAATCGATCGCCTCATAAATAATTGTGAAGATCATATAACCAGAGTTGAACAAGAGACTTACTCGGCAGAGCAAGCAGCAAAGAGTCAAGTAGAAGCCGAATTTAGCCAAAGACTCCAGGACCTTAATGTCAGACTGCAAGCAGAAACGCCCTTGTTAGCTGACGCAAGGACGAATTTTGAGCAATGGAGAAAGATTTTCACGGACAAAACAAATTTAGTCAATTCTTTAAAAAGAGATATAGCAAATATCGAAAAAAACAAGACAAGCGCGCTTAGATCTAGGATAAGATCAATTACTGGCGAAAGAAAGAAAAAAATTAAAGACCTCGAAAAAAAGATCAAGGAACTACGCAAGCAAAAACAATCCATACAAAAGGAAATGGACCAAGGATTTTCACAATTTTAAATGAAATTCATTATTCTTCGATTATAACTTCAACTTGAACGAGTTCTTTTTGTAAATATACGAATCCTTTTATTTTCTTATTTTTTGCATCCATTATCGTCCAAATCTGGTTTTTAACATTTTTAAGGCCAAAATTGTCCAAGTATTTCATGTTGTTGAGATCAGTTCCGCTCGGACGATTTCCCGATGGATGCGAGTGAAATATGCTAATAAGTTGTAATTTATGGTTGAGAGCGGCTTCCTTATAAACCTTATCAAATTCTATTGGATCTGAAATCAAAAACGCTACTGGTGATTTGTGATTTGAATCAACACAATGAAATTGTTTTGCGAAATAATGATACTGGTAATCTTCGGGCTTGGCCATCACTTGTTTTACATTACCAAACACAAATCCGCAGGCCTCATTAGGAGTAGCTTTATTCACACACATTTTCATTTTTTCTAAAATATCGTTATTTAGAAAAAAAATTATATCTTTTTCCTTTCTCATTAAAAAACACCTAAATTATATTAATGTTAAAGCGGCGTTCAAGGCGGCCAAACGCGCTTTTTCAGGACTATCCCCAAGCCCAATTATGAGAACATCTCCTTTACTAAGTGAAACTTCTAAAAATTCTTTTTTAAAATACTCTTGAATTGAATTTCCGATATCAAATTGTTCTACACTTGAATCTAATTGAGACTGTGTTGGAAAGGTGAATTTTGTACCATCATATGCGAGACAAGTAGCCCCAGAACCATTAATTTTTATAGCTGCGTCTCTTTGAGCAATCCCATTAGTAAGATTTCGAGTACCATTTTTAACAAGGCAAATATATGCGTTAAGATCGTTCGATTCTATGATGATATCTTTAAATTGAGTAAGATCCCCTTTTTTAAGAATGGGAATTGAACTCTTTAACTTATCTAGAAATATTTTCCCTTTTTTCGTGAGTATGTGCCCTTTTTTTTGGTTTTTATTAGATAATACGGTAATGAATTGGATTTTTTTATTTAATTTTGTAATTAATGATTTAACAGTACCCGATCCGACGAGTAGTTCTTCCTTAAGCCGATACCTCCCGATCCCTTCCTCTTTTCCGAGCTCTCCAAAAAGATAAAGAGCTAAAATTATGTGTATGTAATCAAATGAGGGTTTGATGGTAGAACTATCAAATAATCCATTTAATTCTTCAAACTTCATGTACATGCATAAGAAGTCACCTAAGATTAAAAATTTGTATAATAGCAAGAAAAATCAGAACGATAAATTTTATTCTTAGAGTTTGAACGACAAAAATCAGAAAAGTTAATTTTGAATAAAGATTTAAATTGGTGAGATACTGTATTTAACTTATAACATAAAGTAGGTAGTTATATTTTTAGGTAGTGATTCTATAATGGGTCAATATAGAGGGAGCAAGGTACATCATTTAGTATTGTTCAATCAAAAAGAGGAACTGGTAAGGAAAGAAGAGAAAAAACCAAATTTGATTTTTGAAAGCGTTGAAAAGGAAGACAACATTAAGGTTATTTACGAGTTAAAACCCGTGGGAAGTTATTATCGATATTCGTTAATGATGATAAATTCGAATAAAACACCTATAACAGACATTAAAATTAACATAACTTTCCCAGAATTCTTAAGATTATACCGTTGTTCACCCTCGAATCTCGTTCCAGATACATCCATAGACGATCAAAACGCATGCAAGATTTTTTTAGAAGAACTTACTGGGAATGCCCATACTCAAGCGAACTTATATCTCACGCCTATATCCTTAAAAAATAAGGGCGTTATAAAAACATTTGTGACTTTTGTGAATAACAATGATTTCGTAAGGGTACTTAATTCTGAACCGCTTGAAATATCCGCTCCCGATATAACCATTGAACCCCAGATCATTCCAAGTACTAAAATTAACGATATTTATCAGGATGCGTCCTACAAGCGAGCACTCCTTAGTTT
>JAEOUI010000379.1 GCA_016839425.1 Promethearchaeota archaeon | reverse complement strand
TTTCAATGCGATTTTTGTTGCGTTAATCAATTTTATAATTGGACTTACCGAGCGAAAACTCCAGAACGAGTAATTCAAGAATTATATCGAGTTCCTCCCGATGTCAAGTTAGTCTTTTTTGCAGACGATAATTTTACCATGAATAAAAAAAGAGTATTACGTATTTGTGAATTAATAAAAAAGACTCATCTTAACAAGAAACTCGTGTTTGCGTGTCAGTCAAGAGTTGCTGATCTCGCAGATAACCCTGATATGGTAAAGCAAATGCACGAAAGCGGATTTGTTTGCGTATTTTTGGGTGTTGAAAGTTTGAAGCAAATGTCCTTGAATCGCATGAATAAAGGATATACGCTTGAAAAAGTAGTTCACTGCATTGACACATGTCATAAAAACGGAATTTTAACTTTTGGTTCGTTCATTATTGGTAATATTGGAGAAACAAAAAAAGACCACAGAAAAACATTCAAGTTAATGAAAAAGCTCGATTTTGATTTTATCATGACGATGCCGATAACTCCTTTTCCCGGAACAAAGCTTGCGAAAGAAGCTATGGAAAAGGGTTGGATACGTAAGGATTTCAAATGGGCAACCAGCAAGTCTGGGGAGTCCAATCCAATCATGAGAACGCCAGATTTAACAGGAACCGAGATTCAAGAATTATTGTCCGAAAGTTATCGATCGTTTTATAACGACTTAAAATATTTTATCAAAAAATTTCTCTTCCCTTCCGGGACAATCAACAAGAATTCAAAACCCTTCAAATGGACGAGAAAATTTGCGTTCAAATTCATTAAAAACGGGCTCACTCGATTCGTGTTGCGCTTAGATACCATCGTGGATGATGTTTACGAAACGGTTAAAACTTGATCTACTTGTTTTATCAATTTTAATAAATTTTTCGTACAATTCAAAAATTAAACAAATCTCTTTTAATTAAAAAAAAATCGAATTTAGAAGAATTCCTAAAAATCATTATAATTTGAGGATTTCTTTTCTAAATCGTAATTTATTACTAAAATATTAGAAAATCGTTTTAGATGAAAATTAAAAAAAATCAATAAGTATCCATAATTCTGACAAACAAAACGCTTATTAGGTATTACTTCTAGCTTATTGTATCAAAGATAATTTATTTATTTATATTCAAGTTATTTTCCTTAATAACGGAAAGACTTGTTATATTGCCGAGGAGCGTGTTCAGTTACTACGACATCGCTGGCTTGAGGTCCCTTAGCGCCTTGCGTCACCTCAAAAGTAACTTTATCTCCTTCGTTTATTGTTTTAAACTCGTCTTTATTGGCTTTAATTGAAGAGAAGTGGACAAATACATCAGTTCCTTCTTCTGATTCGATAAATCCGAATCCTTTTCTACTATTAAACCACTTTACTGTACCATTTACCATTTTAAAAACCTTGTTAACAAGCATCGGCATCGTGCCTTATTATTGCTTGTTACTTACGATAAGAATTGATCTGTATTAAGTTTTTTGGTATTTGGGTTTTCTCTCATAATTTTTCTCAAATATTTTAAATAATAGTATCATAGTTAACGAATTTTTAAATATTCGATACGACTTTTTGGAAGATTGAGAAAAAAACCCCGTTCCTCATTTGTAAGATGCTCAACTATAAATTAAATCAATTTAATCGAATGGATCTAATAAGTGAAATGTTAACAAGGCAAAAAACGGAATTCGAATATGCTATTTAACATTTCACTTAAATTGTTATTATTTTGAAGTAATAAAATAAATTTTGTATGAACCTCCCGAAAGATAAATATTTTCATTAATCAAGTAATGCTTTTCCATGAACTTCGAGATTGAATTCTATCAAGGAGATTTGACTCAAGAAGATTATTAAATGAATATATATTCAGATTATTTAGAATAAAATCAAGGTTTGAAATAATGACTTCTGATAATGAGAAAATAAATTATGGAAATTGGATGCCTAAAAAATTTCTCTTGATAGGTGGAATTCTGAGTTTAGCGTTCTCGATATTATCCGTGTTTATTGGTATTTGGTGGTTAAGAATTATTTTTATCTGTCTCGCGGGATTTTGTTCCTTTTTTTTCGTATTTACTTGTTGTGCTTATTATGTGTTTTCTCCAAGAGGAAAAAACCTTCAAAATCAGATCCACGACGCCTTAATCGATAATTTCTCATGGGACGGTAATGGAACCTGTTTAGAAATTGGTTGTGGAAATGCACCCGTTTCGATTAGGATCGCTAAAAAGTTTCCTCAATCAAGAGTCATTGCAAGCGATTATTGGGGTGAAACATACTTCGAATACGATCAACAGCAAGCCCAGATTAACGCCAAGTTAGAAAAAGTGCTTGATCAGATGGAATTTAAAAATATTAACGCGGCTCAAATTCCTTTCCAAGACGAAGAAATCGACGCAATTATAAGTAATTTAACTTTTCACGAAGTGAAAGATTATAAAATGAAAGAAAAATACAAGGGATTAATAGAAGCGTTTCGAGTGCTAAAAAAAGGAGGTACATTTGCTTTCCAAGATATTTTTGGATCAAAGAGCATTTATGGAGATTTTGAAAAATTAAAAGCTATTTTAGAAAAACATGTCGATGAATTGCATTGGATTGATACTTTCGCTTTTTTAAACCTTCCTAAATGGTTAAATAATGTGATTATGTTGAAAGGATTAGGAATTTTTTATGGAATTAAATAAGCGTCCGAAATGATTTAGCGTTCCCACTCTTTTTTTAATAATCTGAAAAAAAAATACTTTTATAGTTATAGATTGAAATATTATTACTTAGTTCAATAAGTTTTTAAAGGCGAATCAAATGAAAACATCAAAAAATAAAATGATAAATACATTAATGGTTATAGTGATTTTTGGAATTTCCACCCTAGTTTTAATTGCTTTCGAAAATGACTTTACGATTTACAATCAAGACAAAAAAAATAGCAATTCTCGGATCTCAACATTAATTCGCGAGGATTGGAACGACTTCTTAGACGGTTCGTTGGAAAATCTTACTATTTCTCCAGAAGGAAACTTAATGTTGGACGAAGAAATAACTACAAATTGGTCGAGACTATTTCCTATAACAAGCCCTAGCGCCAGATGTGGCCACGG
>JAEOUI010000378.1 GCA_016839425.1 Promethearchaeota archaeon | reverse complement strand
GAATATCCTTGGCCATTGAAGCTGTTGGGAACCGTTCTTTTAACTCTCTTACATTAGACGCAGCGATTGAAATCTTCATTAGCGCTTTTGAGTCGCTGTCGTCCATTATCGTGTAATTTGGTTTCAGGCCTGCTGTTTCTGAATAGATCCTTAGAAATCTATTGGCAATCGAATGAAATGTTCCTGCCCAAATTCCTTTTGGGCGCTTACCAAGGAGCGATTCGACTCGTCTTATCATCTCGCTTGCTGCCTTGTTCGTGAAAGTTACTAACATTATCTCGCTTGGCTTTATTCCATTAAGTAATAATTTAGCGACGGAATATACTATGGTTCTGGTTTTTCCTGAACCTGCACCAGCAATAACGAGCATTGGACCTTTAAGGTTATTCACGATTTCAAGCTGTTCTTCATTGAGATCAGTTTCAAAATCAACCGATTCGTAGTGATCCTGGGTAACTACTGCGTTATTATCGAAATTTTTCTCCATGCCGTCATCGAAGAACTCAAATACATGCTCTTCGTCGATCTGTTCTCTTTCGTTCACGATGATATTATTTTTATTAAAATCTATTGTCAATAAATGATAGTTGTATCCTATTTTACTTAAATAAAGAGACTCAATTAATTTTATCTTACTATCTATTTTAAATGATGTCTTAATTGAAAAAAATCTTTTTGATGTTTTATTTTTTAATGTGAATTTTATTAAATTACTAATAATCGTTCAAATTCACATACAGAATTTCTTGATAACCATAAACTTGCGTTCTTAAAAATAATACGGATAAAATTTGGTCTTTACTTATATGAAAATATATTTTATATTAATATTATGTTCGTGTTAAAAGGAAGAATAAAACTAAAAAACCTTACTTTTTATATGCAGGTCTGCACTATCAATAAACATTGAAACCAAGTTCGATCACGAATTTTCCGAATCAATAGCGGGTGATAATCGTAGCGTTCAATAAAAACCAGCTTAAGGATATTCAAATGGATGGCATTGAATTCATTATCAAGAACATTGCGGATGTGATCATGGAGATAGATTCAGAACTCGCCATGGTTTTTATCAGCCCTAAAATGTTTGATATATCGGGATATAAATCCGAGGAAATCCTTGAAACATCAATTCTCGATCATGTGCATCCCGAAGATGTTCTAGAGCTAAGAAAAAAGCTAAAAAAAGTGATCGATTCTAAAAAATGTATCTCTACAAATTTTCGATTACGACATAAAGATGGGCATCACATTCATGTTTCCTTGAAGTGTGCTCTTGTAAGGTTGAATGATAAGATTGTCCCAATGGCTGTTTTAAGCGATCTAACAGTTCAGAGAGAATATGAGCAAGAACTCAAGGAATATGTCGAAAAATACGAAAATCTTCTCCAATATACATCTGATATTATTGCAGAAATCGACATGAAAGGCATCATCACTTATATAACGCCTCAAGTATATTCTGTAACTGGAGAGATGCCCGAATATTTCGTCGGGAAAAAATGGACAATGTTTGCTTCCTCTAACATAAAGGAGGTTAAAGAATTATTGCGTCCAAGTCAGCCTGTTGATGAAATTGAGTTTGAATACGAAACTGTTCATGTGCGAGACCAATCAAAAATATGGTTAGAAGTGAGAGGCAAGAGATTTACTGATAATAAAGGAGAGAAAAAGGATCTTATAATTGCCCGAGATATAACTGAAAAAAAAAAGGCTGAAGAAAAGTTGAAAAAGGCCTTTGAAAAGGAAAATTTTTACAAAAACCTTTTTACACACGATATAAATAACATCCTTCATATCATCCAAACATCTCTATCGCTTTTTACGCTTTTTCAAAACGACTCTAAAAAATCAGATGAACTTGAAAACCTAGTAAAAATGATGAAAGAACAAATAGTGCGTGGTACCTTATTAGTCTCTAATGTAAGGAGATTATCTGAAATAGAGACTCAATATTTTACTCCTGAATCCGTTGATGTCTGTGATGCTTTAAGAAGCGCGATCAAGTTTGTTAAAGAAGGATTTCAAAACACGAAGATTGACATCAATGTCAAGTTTGATGGAAACCTCTTTTTTGCTCAAGCAAACGAATTGCTCGTTAATGTTTTTGAAAACATCATTATGAACGCAGTTAAATATAACGATAATGCTCTCGTTGAAATATCGATTAAAATATCCTCAGAATCGTTGAAGGATATAGATTATGTAAAGATTGAATTTCTCGACAACGGAATTGGCGTCCCTGAAGAGAATAAGAAGCAAATATTCCAAGAAGGGAACGCTTCTTTAAAGGGCGGAAAGGGATTGGGTTTTGGACTCACTCTTGTAAAAAAAATACTGGAAAGCTATCAGGGCAAGGTATTGGTGGAAGACCGAGTCTACAGAGACCCCTCTCAAGGGTCAAACTTTATCGTTTTAATACCAAAGCAAACATCATGCAAGTACAATAAGAAATAACTTTTCGTTTATAACACTGAGCTCATTAATATGGAGGTTTGTAATCATGTTGTTGGGTTTGCCAATTCTTCTCCACATTTGCTACAAATAATCGCTTCTTCACCCATTTTTTCACCACAATGTGGACAATAAAGGATGCTAGGAATTTTTAGTGGTTCAACCTGCACGCGAAGACCTTCTTTCTTCATGACAGTAACTTTTTGCTTTGGGGTGATTCTGTAATCTGAACCTGCTTTCCATAATTCTCCTTTGTATTTAATATATCCGTCCTTAGTCTTAGTGATAAGCTTTACAGCCTTTCCAATTCCGCCAATAAATTCCTGGTCTGTCGTTGGCGCGTTCCTTGCTTTTATCATTTTTATTGTTATGAATATTGAAAAACCAGAAAAAATGATTACAATTGATAAAATTAGCGTTGTAACAACCACGAATAACTCCATGGGCTTAATAATTGCTATTGAATTGGAAACAAACCACGTTATTGTTCCAATAACCAAGCAAAAAATCGCTGCTGGTCCAAAAAAATCAACTTCTTCTGAAACGATTTCTCCAATTACCAGAAATATCCCTGCTATTATTAAAACGATGGATAGAATGAATAAAATCATTATATTATTCTCAGATTACTTTTTTAATATTGGATTGAAAAAAAATCATTTCAAGTCTATTTGTTTTTGCTCAATGCAATTAATTTACCTAAATCTGTCATATCGCTCGTACTCGTAATTACTACCAAGTTTTTCTCTCGAGCAATGTCGGTCATTGTTTGTAATTCCCGCAATTTGATCGTAATGGGGCTCTGGGCATAAATTTGCGCGGCTTCTAGCATTTTTTGAGCCGCGATAAATTCACCATCGGCTACAATAATCCTAGCGCGCTTTTCTCGCTCTGCTTCAGCTTGCTTCGCAATAACTCTTTGCATTTCCACGGGGAGAACAACGTCACTTATTGCCACATCGCTCACCTTAATCCCCCACGGATCTGTCTTTTCATCGATCTGTTTTTGTATTTCTAGGGTGTAATCTTGAGTTTTAGTAAGTAAATCGTCTAGGTCAGCACGCCCCAATACTTCCCTTAATACTGTGTTTGCCAAGTTCTGCGTTGCAAAGGTATAATTTGCAACTGAAACAACGGCCTTTTTGGGATCGACGACTTTATAATACACGACCGTATCGACATCGCAACGAACATTATCCTTGGTGATAATCTTGATCATTCTGGCATCGTAGGTGATTGTCCTCATGTCAACTTTCCTCGTCTTGTCGATTCCAGGAATGATCGAAACTATGCCGGGTCCTTTGATGGAATGAAATCGCCCAAATCGAAATACTACTAATCTTTCGTATTCACTTACTACTTTCAAAGAAGCTAACAATATTGGAATTAAGATCGCAAGGGCAATTACAATAACTGCAATAATGATGATAAAAATTATTTCTCCTATTTCAAAAACTATTTTTCACCTCTTGGTAAGTTTAGTTATATCATACCTAATTTAAGTTATAATTATATTAAGTGCTATTTAAATCCACATGGTAAGATTTTGAAATAGACAATGATATCTAATATTATATAGGTGAAGGAACCAAAAGCACGAAGTTAGTCCCTTGAGAGGGGTCTCCGTAGACTCGGTCTTCCACCCATACCTTGCCCTGATAGCTTTCCACTATTTTTTTTACAAGAGTGAGTCCAAAACCCAATCCCTTTCCACCCTTTAGAACTTTTCTCCCTTCTTCAAAGATTAAAGGTCTTTGTTCGTCGGGGACTCCAATTCCGTTGTCGAGAAATTCAATCTTAATATAATTGTTTTTATCTAAAAATAATTTGGAAATCTTAACAATTATTTCGATTTTTGGATTTTGGTTATATTTTATTGAATTTACAAATATATTATCGAAAACATCAAAAAGTAACTCGTTTGCTTTGATCTCGATTTTATTGCTAAAACTATCGATTTGAACACTAATTTCTCGATTGTCGTATCTTTTTTTTAAAGCTTTAATAGAATCTTCAAGGTATTTATACAGATTTAATGATTGAGTTAACAACTCAGTATTCTCGATTTGTGAAAGTTTTCGAGCGTTTTTAACGATTTGAATGCCTCTCTCAATCGATTTATCTATGTTCTCGAGGACTTCGTCTATTTCTGACTCCGTACATCCTGTTGTTCGATAATATTTATACAAGTCTTCCGAAGACTGTATTAGTTGTAACACATTATTAACATCGTGAATTACGATATCCTTAAAAAAATTCGCTCTTTTATAAGCTTGCTTGTAATCTTTTTGAGATTTTTTGAGCTTTTTCTCAGCATTTACGCGCTCTGTGAGATCATTAAGTATTACGATTACACCGTTAAATTTTGAGCTAACATCAAGCATTGTTTTCATCTTGATGCTAAAATATCGCTTTCCCTTGAGCGTTGGAATTAATTTTTCAAAGCTGTGTTCTTCTGCATTCTTTTGTATAAAATGCTCTAATTCGTCTTTAATCCAATCTGGTAATTTATTGTCTTTAACATTACCATAATATACAGCACCAGGAACGCGCGAATATCCAAAAAGGACAGAAGCGGAATGGTTCAAGTTTTCAATTTTATTATCTAAATTTATAAAAATTGCTGGATTAGGTAAACTTTCGAAGAATGTGAGGTATTTATTTTTTTCATTTGTCATTTGTCTGTTAGTATCTTGCAAATCTGCTATGATATCTTTTTGAGGCGTTTTCGTCCACTCGGTACAAAATCCAAGCTCGACACGATCGAAGAATCTATCTAGAAATGTTTTACAGAAATCTTCAAACTTCTTTTCAAAACTTGCGTCAATTATAAGATCAATATACGATTGCCTGTAATATTTTATGAGCGCTAAAAACATTTCCAGAGTGACCCCACGATTTCTATGTAATTGAGCCTCTAATATTCCAAAAGACGCTATAGGGTCGTTTACATAATCCTCATTGGGTCCAAAATTTGGAATTCCTTCATACATTCTTAATGCCTTTATTAATGACTCTGAAAGACCTTCAACGGAAATACGCCAAGCTTCTTTTAATGTTGAAGTGTATTTTACAAAATTAAGCTTGGTAGCGTAGGAAAAAAGTCTTTCTAAAATCCATTCCTCGCCTTTATCTATTAAATTTTCAAATTTTTCTTTATCGCGAGAAAGGAAATTATCCAATATTGTGTACACCCATTTTTAAAGCATTAATGCTTCTTGAATTCAGAATTATTTTCAACTTACTTTTATTATTTTTAAAAAAATAGGATCTAATCAATTACATAATGAAAAATCATATTTTTAAAATTTCAGATTTTTATAAAGAACAAGGTTTGTTAGAAAGGTTTGATTTAAAATCCAATAATTAAATCTATTAAAAAATGGGGGCTTTTATATATTCCTTGCAATTACCTATATAGGCTTTTGGTTTGTTCTTGAACTTGCTACAACTAATAATTTTTTGTATTTTTCCTTCTTTTTCTATTATTTTTCCGTGTCTTTGGCAATGAAGGCATACGCAGTTATTGGCAAAATTCTTATATGTTTCTACATCAATCACTATGATCACTTATTTTCCTTGTATTGCTAATATGTTAAATTAACAATTATTCTTAAAAACTTCGAATGAGAATGTTAATTCTTTAATTAATACATGTATAATTTGATATTTAAAATTCAAGGATCTTACAAGAATTTCGTTCCTATAAAACAAATTAAAAAAATAAAAAAATTAGAAATTTGCAAAAATAAAAATCAAGCCAAAAGACAAGATATATAAAGATATCAAGGCAATTCCCGCCTTTTTATCAACTTTTTGTCTTATTGCAATAAAGACAAACACAAATAAAGATGCACATATAGTATAAAGAATGGTTGGAAGCGCAAGAGAAGCGTTAACTTGTTGTGGAAAAAAAAGTTGCCCTATCCCAATCGCGAGTGTTGAATCAACTATACAACTTCCTATGATATCTCCAATAGCCAACTTGCTTTCCTTTCTCCTTAAAGCACTGATATCCACCGTTAATTCTGGAAGAGATGTACCAATGCTTAATACAAAAAAGCTTATTATGAATTCATCAACCATTAGTAATGTTGAAAGATAAATAACTGATTCTACGATAATTATGGCACTGATAGCAACACCAACGAAAGCTACTATTGCAATAATTGCGTGAAAAGACTTCTTTCTTTGAATTTCCACAATTTCGAGTACAGCAGCTCTTTCCTTGGCGTTTTCTTTTGTATATGTATAAGTTATTAAAAAGTACAAAGCCAAGCTCCCTATCATAAAAAGAGCGTTCATTCTAGTTATATAGCCTTTTTCGATAGTTGTATATACGACAATGAGCGCTATTACCTCACAAATTCCCATGACTATTATTTCTTTTCTCTTTACATCGAATTTACCGCCTAATATTGGTAATAATCCAAAAATCAGGGTCGATTGGACAAGGCAGGATCCTACTGCATCTCCAATATTTACATCCGCATGTCCCATAGAGCTAGAGATTATAGAATTAAAGATTTCTGAAAGATCCGTCCCTATAGAAACTAAGGTTAAACCGATAATTAAAGGGGAAATACCGAGTGCTTTAGCAAGATACGAACAATGCTTAACGGCTTGATCGCTAGACACGGTTATTAATGCCATCCCCCCAATTAATAACACTATTGCTCCAAATATTAATAACATGATTTAGACTACCTATATCTACCTATTTGATTTAATTCAAGGAGTTATTGCTATATCTCCACTTTTTAAGACTTACGATGCCTTGACTCTCGCGAGTGGGTCGAGGGCGTCTACGATTAAATAAAAAGATCCGTGTTTCAATCTACGACACTATTCGCACTCAGGGATCTCGGCTTACGCGCCCACTCCTGAAGTGGAAAGTTCAATTTCTTATCGATATTCGCTTTAATTAATATATCTTGTTCTAATCAACGAGAGGTAACATACATATAGATCAAGGTATCATATTTAAATTTATCCTTGTTTGTCCAACTTTGATCCATTTCTTTTCCATAATTGCAACATTTTATACTTTTAACGATAAAGGAAAAAATTATTTATTACTCCCAAAAACCTTTATAAGATTTACAAATAACATATATCTAATGGCAAACGAAAAAAGTAAGGACATGCACATTCCTCTTGAGATGGAAATATTTGACAAGCTTGAGGCCGTAAAGGATTATCACGGTATAAAAAACAATACCGAAATCATCCGTTTTTTAATTACAAAGGAATACCGGAAAATTGAAAAGCAAGAATTAAAAAAAAATATTTGATTTTTTCTTTCTAAATTTGTATGGGTACTTTCTAAAAAATAGACTTTATTCTAAGAATTTTTGATATTATCGTTATGTATTTCTTTTCTAGCTTTTAAAATCAGATAACCATGTGCGAGTAATGCAACAATAAATGCAATAAGATACAAGATTAATGGTATCCAAAGAAATTCTAACCTTAAAAAATAAGTAAAATCCCTTCCAAATCCAAAGGGTGTGGGAACATATATGAAAACTAAAAGAGCAACATAGCCACCCAAAATAATCCATTTAACCCAATTTTTCAATCCTAATCCGTGAATATATATAAACACTATCATTGCCAGAAATCCTAACAAAAACATGGGCCACATTGGTGGATTCGCACCAAAATCAAGCCATTGCGCAACTGCAACGAATGTGGCGTGAATTGCTACATATGATTCGACGAGTAATACCCACCATTTATTAATATGAATCTTTGTATAAGCAACTGTTACTTGAATAAATAACAATCCCATGAAAAAAAAACCGCTAAGAAGGGCGGGAGAAGAATCCATGGGATGGAACCAAAATGTATAAACTAACGCCCAACTGAAAATTATTGGATGGCTTTTCATGAAGACTTTTGCCACTTCAGGGCGCATGAGTTTTTTAGATTTTTTCCCAAAAAATAAACCTCTCTTGGGATTCTGCATTACAATTAGTAAAGAAAGCATGACGATAACGCTTCCTTGACTCGTCCAAATAGGTACATCTTGAGCTAACCCATCGTACCATATATGAGTTTGAAGTAAGTGAAGCAATGTAAATCCAATGGTAGTGCCTCCCATAGCTACAATATATCGAAAGATTTTCGATTTATCTAGTTTTCCTTCATAAGATTGTCTTTGAGCCCATAATATTAGGATCCATACTGAAGCTTGGTGAAAACCATAAAAAGTCCAAGTAATAATCATTGTAAATACATCCCTCATGTTTAATTTCCAGTAGTAATCCGTTGGGCCCGTATCAGGATTGAGTACTGGAAAATTTTCACGTAATAAGGGTTCTAATAAAAATATTAAGATCACTTCAATAAATGTAAATAGTATTAAAATCAACCAAACTTTAAAAACAGGTGTTTTAATCAGAGAGATATTTTTAAGGTCTATTGGATCGGGATCTTTGAAATTATTCATGGAGAAATAACATTAGTATATGCATAAAAATCATTTTATTTTAGATTATAAATTTCGAGAATAAAGGAGAAAAAAAACAATACATTTATTAAATTCACTAGTTATCACAATTTCTCAATCAATGCTTATTTTAGGTTATGAAATTCTCCTGTTAATGGTATGCGGGTATTCTCTGAATTGATTTTTTTTTTGATTTAATATCCAATATATCACTAATAAAATTATTTATTTCAAACAATTGCTTTTCCGCTTTCATGATCTCGTTTTCGATCTCAATTAAATTTTCTTTATACTTTACCGTCCTTTTTTTCCAGTAAAATATTTTATTTGTAACATCATGTATTCTAACTGGTGGAGTTGGATTATGATATAATTTGTAATATTTAAATTGGTTTGATGCTAACTTATATCTACTCTTTGCAATTAGCTTTTGACTTCTTGTTTGACGAATTCTTAATCTTGCGATATAATCGTTCAATTTATTTGTTTCATTTTGAACAGTCATTATTTCTTCCTTGTAAAACAATAATGTTTCGGCGTGATCGATGTAATCTATTTCCCGTTTAAAATTATTCTCGGGATAAGCCAAAAAATCCGAACCTTCTCTTTTAATATCTCCAATAGATTTTAATTCGTGAGTTAATCGTTCTAATAATTTCAAGATCTCAATTTCTAAATTAAATCTCTTTTTATTAGTTAATAATCTTAATTTTTCAAGTTTAAGCAGTTTTTTTAGTGTATTTGACATTAATTTTTCGTGACGGGCGATTGCGTTATTTTCAAACATCAGGTTTTCAACAACATCTATTTCTTCCATTGAAAATGCAACTTACTAAATTATTTTGGACCATAATCATAACATAAATAAATTATTTAAAAGTCACTTTAGAACTTGATAAGTGAAAAGAATAAGTAGATAAGAAAAAAAACTAAAAAAGAAATTTTTTGCATTACTTCATTCAATCTCTTATACCATAGTACAAACTTATTACCAACAGGAGCACGCCCTCAAGCGTTAAAGTATAGTCTGGAGTGGATATTATTTGACCTGGAATATTAAATGTGTAAAAGACCAAAGATACAATCATTGAGATCAACACGAACATTGACAAAATGAACTTTCCCTTGCGTGCCCACCACCCTAATTTTTCGACCATTAAATTTTCCATAATTTGAAAACGAGACATGTTTTGGACATCTTTCATTTCAGATATTTGGTCCTTGAGTTTCTTTCGTTCCTTATAAACTCCTATGCCCCTAAATATGGATCCAATCATGTAGAGCCCAATAATCAAGACAACATCGATAATGGTGCTGGTTGCTTCAAATGAATTTATCTTTTCACTAACTGTTGAAATGATGACTATCAAGGCAAGTAAGAGGATGAGCGTGATTCTCACTGTATATTTCGGCCAGTATAATGGTTTTCTAATTTTCTTTTCTTCTATATAATGTTTCTCGGGATTTTTTAGTTCCTTGATGATTCTTTTTAATCGCTCTTCTCCTGGTTTTCTTGCCTCAAAATAAAAAGCCACCACGATAAATAGTGCATTAACGACAATACCTGGAATGGGCATGTTCATTATTAAAAACTGAAGAGGGAGCGAAACGATGAGGAGAGTAACAATTGCCCTGATTGTACCTCGTGGAAGTCCCAATGGGAGGCCCTTGACTTCTCCATCCTCGCGCGTGCGTTTATAAATACACCAAATTATCAAAAGTATGAGAATAATCCATGTGATCATTTTTTATTTCATCTCGTTTGAAAAAGTTATAATACAATACCTTTGGTATCATTTAAAACTTTTTGAATGATCTAAAAATGTTTACTTTGCATAATAATATCGTATTAAAATCCAATGATGTCCTTTAATTGCTCGAATTCTTTTTCTTGGATGAGTTCTTCTGGTGTTTTTTCGTAAGGTTCGATTTCATCTTCCATCCATCGTATTCTTTTTAGTTCTCCATCAGCTATAATTCCTAATTCTGTTATGTAATAATTCATTGCGGGAGAAAATTCCTTATATGATCCTCGCTTCTTTAGCGTGGAAAGGACATTATTTCCATCTTCATTCGCACAAGAATTTGCATAATTTTGTAATTTTTTCTTCAAGAATCCATCGTTATCTTCTGTTCTCTTGTTAAAGAGGATATCATTGTCGTTTCGAACATATAACATGAATTTATAAAGCGGGTCGCTTATCATCTTTTTTTGCAAGTCGTGAATTGAATTTTTATGATCTTTTCTTTTGAGCTTTAATTGGTCAATTTCTTCTAAAGATTTTTTAGCGAAAAGGACGCATTCTTTTAAACGATCGTCGTAATCATTGCAATCTTTCTCAGGCTCCAATTTTTCTACATCGTTAATGATCTTTTCCTGTTTCATTTGATTCGAAATGATTTTATCTTGTAAAAAATCTATCTTTTCCTGATACATCTCGTAAAAAAAGTCCTCGAGCTTGTCCAAGTTAAAAAAGTAGCTTTTCACTGGTTTGGAAGATTTTATAAGACCGTTTTCAAGAAGCGCCTTAACTTCGGGATAACTCTTTTGAATAGTACTCAAAAAAATTGGCGTCTTTATTGTTGAATTTTTAAAATATGAAATTAATTCAATATTTTTAATTTTTAGAAATGATTTTTCTTCTATTGACGATAGAAGCTCGATTTGCATTACAATTATTTACGTTTTTATTCTATAAAAAGCGATCGGTTTGCAGGTTAAAACGAATTCACCGACTAATAATAAAAGGAAGTATTTCTTTCTCGATAAAAAGAAAGTTATCGCTTTGATGTCAATAGAAGTTATTCTTTAAAGATTAAATTCCGCCTTTAACCGCTTAAATTCTTCTTCTTGGAGTTCTTCTTCTGGTCGTAGATCTTCTATTTCTTCTTGCTCCTCCCATGAACGCTCTTTTAATTTCTTATCCACTATCAAACCTATGTCCGTAATATAATAATTTTTTGCGGGAGAATACTCCTTATAAAATCCTCGGCTCTTCATTTCCATTACTAAATCCTTTGCTTCTCCTGGAACGCACGCTTCGGCGTAGGTAAGCAACTTCTTGCGCACGATCTGCTCGTCATCAGCGGTCCTCTTGTTAAAAATTATTTCTTTGTCGTTTCGCACATATAATAATAACTTGTAGACGGGATCTTCTTTCATTTTTTCTTGATATTTCTCTATTACATTGTTAAAATCCTCTTTTTCGAGTTCCATCTTATCCAGCATATCGATCGTTTTTCTGGCAAACTCCAAGCAATCGTGTAATTTGTTATCGTAGTCCTTATCTCCCTCTTTTGGTTCTAATTCCTCTGCTTTCTTTATAAGATTATTTTTGGCTCGTTTCCTGCGCCAAATCTCGTCCTTGAGAAAATCAATTTTTTCTTGATAAGATTCGTAAAAACAATTTTCCAATTTATCAATGAAAAATTCATAACTTTTTACTGGATCAAAATCTTTAATCAAACCATTGTTAAGGAGAGGTCTAATTTCAGCGTAGTTTCTCTTGATCTGGCTCAAAAAGATTGGAGTTTTTGAAGTAGATCTCTTAAAATAACTGATTAATCTAATATTTTTCACATTTTGATTTAATATGTTCTCAGCCAGTTGCTCGATCGATACCTGCATTGAGCTAAAGAAAAAATTAATTCTTATCCATAATACACAAGAAAGTCCGCTCTTATATATCTTTATTATGGTACTTGGTGGGTATTTACTAGGAAATTTTAAATTAAAATAATAAATCTGCCAAGTCATACAATGTAAATAATTTCTCAACTGTCAAGTTGGCGTTCATCTGAATTTCGTTCATTGATTGTCTTTGAATCTTTTTTTGATCCTTCCAAAAAATCGTATAGATCATGCCTTGATATTTTCCATAGATGAGAATTCCCCCTTCAAATTCTCTGTACTTTTCTAATGTAATAATACCTAGCATGTTCTCCTCGTATGTATCGATGAGCAATTCAGTTAAAATTCTATAAAGTTTTGTGTTCAATATTTCCCAATCCGCATCGTCCGTGACCTTGCATTCAAAACCTCCGCCTTTATGAGAGGGAACTTTAATGTGGTAAAATCTAACTTCGTCCTCTAACTCATTAATCCTGCTTTGAGCGTTTTCAACGAACTTTTGATTTGTTTCGCTCGCGGTTTCAATAACATCTATCTTCTGGGATCCTCTATGCTTTCCGTGCTTATCGATAAAGATTAAGAATGGTGGACAACCCTTATTGTTTGGATGATTATTGATGAGAGTTGAGTAAAGTCCATCGCTTTTTTTAAATTCAATCGGTCTTGTAAAACTTGTTTTACAGTGAGGACAAATAATATGAATGTTTTTTTGTTCGTAACCGTTTTGCGACATTACAAATAAATAGTCAATTACAAGAATTTATATCTTGGTACTTTGTTTAAATCAAAGAATTTCTTTATTAAAATTGCATTAAATGTTTTTATCTCATGTTATATGCTTTAAACGCATAATATCAATCCTCCTTATTTATATAAGACATGTCATTTAACAATTTAATAAAACAAATCTTGATAATAGGTGTTATTTACGAAAATAGCATATTGTGGTGATGATTGTTCTGAATGTCCTAGATATTTAGCAACAATGAGTGGAAATATTGAAGAGCTCCGAGAATCCGCTATATTAATGGGAAAAGTTGGATGGCCTCGCGACCTTGAGAATCCTGATAGAATGAAGTGTAGAGGTTGTGAAGATATCGAAAATTGTGAATATAGCGTGAAAGAGTGCTGTATAAAGCAGGGTTTAGCTAACTGCGGTATGTGTGGTGATTATCCGTGTGAATTGATTAATAAAGCATTTGAAATTACCGC
Source organism: Promethearchaeota archaeon (assembly GCA_016839425.1). The sequence goes on along the minus strand of JAEOUI010000378.1, from coordinate 3,232 downwards.
TGTAAATGCGAAAAACTTCAAAACAATCCTCTCTCCAGATGAATACGAGATTTTTAAAATAGCTTTTTTTTCTAAGAAAAAAAATCTTGAAACGATTAATAAATTATTAAAATCGTAAGGTTCCCATTATAGTTAAAGTATTATTTCACAAAATTTTTAACCTGTTTTTTTTTAAATACTTTCGTTCTGATATTAGCTTATGATACTTATGCAAAAAAAAGTCCGAATGCATCTGAAAAAAAAAAATTATCCAAACGGTCAACTTGCGATCTTCTTAAAAACTAAGGCTGGAGAAGCCTTTGCAGAATTATCCATTCCCTGTAATGAAATTGACTTAGATGAAAACGAATTCATTCTTAAAGATGTTCCTGAAAACTACGAAACTATCGAAGTATTATTCGAAGAAGGTGAATTCTTCCTTACTGATAAATTCGTTCTAATTGGTTCCCGACTCTGTCCCGTGTGCAGGGTTTTGTTCTAAATTTTGAAACGAACGAAGCGTGTTTACTATACCACTAGACCTTTTTGCACTTAATATCAACCTTCTCCTTGATCGAGTCATGGCTACATATAATAATTGTCGATCTTTATCTGAAACATATGTATCTACTTCAGGTACAATAATCGTGTTGCATTCTAATCCTTTTGTCCCATAAATGGTTCCAATCTGTAATATTGTTGGTATCGTGTCTTTTCCACCTAAATAGTTCCATTTAATGGCTTTTTTCTTTAGATATAGAAATAGAGGGTGATTAAAATTATGCTTTTCCATATTTTTCTTAAAAAGAACAAAAATCTCTCGATTTTCTTTTGACATCCTACTAATATGTTCTGCTAAGGCTTGACATTCTTCTTCCCGGCTATTAAAAATCTCAATTTTAACCGTGCCATGAACTCCTAAAAATTTTTTCGTTGGAATAAATTCGTCAAATTTTCCTAATAATTTCGCAATGAAGTCGGGTAAAGCTTTTTGGGCTAATTTTCCTATTTCGATGGGTGTTCTATATGAATTTTCAAATCGTTTGGTTCGTCCACGCGCCTGGATACCCGCATCAGACCAATAAAATGGCTTTCGAGCATAGATCCCTTGAATTCCATCACAAGCTATAAGAAGAGAATTAGTTTCCTTGCTTAACATGTTAACGACGGCTTGAAGCCACTCTTTTTTGAAATCCTGAGCTTCATCAATTAAAATGGCATTATAGGCAATTTCATTTGCTCCAAGGCTCTGAACCGTATTAATTAAAATCTTCGGAACAACAACATCAAAAAAATCGTCTACTCTGCCCTCTTTCTCAGCTTTCTGATATGCTTCTTCATATAACATAGAATATTCAGAATTTGTACTCAAGATGAATTGTCTTGCCCATCCATGGAATGTACTTATCGTAATATCTGCATCGTAATCTTGAGGATTTAATAATTGAAAGAGTTGTTTTTGAAGGTTTTTATTATAACAAAGAATAAGAATTTTCCAGTTTGGGTGTTTTAATGCCAAGATTCTTGCTCGAGCTATTAACAATACAGTTTTTCCGCTCCCTGCAACTCCACAAATAAGCCTGTGTCCATCGCCTAACTTGCGCGCCAATCTTTCTTGCTCGCGATCCAATAATATTATTTTTTCCGATTCGGAATAAAATTCCGATAAACTTGCTTGACTAGTCGTTGGAAGGCGGCATGTAGGAACAATGTTTGCTCTTAATACTTCGAATTGCTGTTTAGTAAGCACGGCTTTAGTAGGAAGAATATCATTGAGAAATGTTTCAAATGAATCGTTTCTAGCGAGTGTTTCTTTAAAACAAGCGTGAATTTTGGTAGGTGCTTTTCTCTTTATTTCTTCCGCATAATTATGTGTTTTTGGTATATTACTAAAAACAGCAATTCGCACGATTGGAACCATTAAATTATTTGAAAACTTGCAATGATTCACGCGATCTTGTACGGCTCTCCAATAATTATATAGCTGATCAAATGGATTTTTTACAAATATCTTATTATCTTCTTCCAATAGTTCCCAACCCCCAGTCTTATTCAAGATACATAAGTTTTCAGGGAGATAATCTTTTACTTCTATTATAATTACTCCAAATTCTGGCGAAAGCAGCAAGAAATCTGGTCTAAGACCTCCTATGTCTGGTTCGGCATATCCCAAACATTGGGGATGAGAATTGGTAATATATTCGAGGCGTTTATATACTAGTTTCTCACCTTGCGTTGCGTTTGGAGGAGGCTTGTTAAGCATGAGCTATGATTTTTACGATATATAAACTAATTTTTGACATATTATCTACATTTAAGTTTATAAATAGGTGTAATATCTGGATAGATGATTAAGCATACCGAGTCTAATTTACCATTGGAGAATATCAATTTTTTACCAGATGCTTTTAAATATGTAAAAGTAATTTTTATACATTAATGAAAATTTCATTCCTATTTATTAGTTGAGAAATAATACCAATGAAAGACGGAAAGATTATTGTCGCACAAAATCTTAAAAAATATTTTGATGATGTGAAAGCCGTTGATGGATTATCGTTTGAAGTGAATTCTGGGGAGGTCTTTGGACTTTTAGGTCCAAACGGAGCGGGAAAAACCACCACTATTAAAATGATTCTTGGCTTACTTGAACCCAACGACGGAAGCATAAGGGTGCTTGATATGAATCCTTTAAAAGATGATATTGACATTAAAAAACGAATTGGATATGTTGCAGAAGAACCTCTAATCTTCAAGTCGTTAACGCCTAGAGACTTATTCAATTTTATTGCTTCTATTCGAAAATTAGACGCAACAAGTTCAAGCGAAAGAATAAAAGAATATTTAGAAAGCTTTGGAGCGCTTGAATATTACGATAATCTCATCGCCACATTGTCTCACGGAAACAAGCAAAAAATTCAAATTATTGCTGCTATTTTACACGATCCCGATTTACTCGTGCTTGACGAACCCATGGCGGGACTTGATGCGAAATCAGTAAGGGTTCTTAAAGAAATATTAGAATTGCATACAAGTAATGGAGGCTCTATATTATTTTCAACGCATATAATGGAAGTTGCACAAGACTTATGCGATAGAATAGCCATCGTTAATAAAGGAAAAATTGTAGGAATTGGTACAATGGAAGAACTAAGATTAAAAGCTGATAAAATTGGTGCTAATCTAGAGGACGTTTTCTTACGGCTCACCGAGCAAGACACTTCCGTGAATGAAATCGTTAATAAATTACGGG
>JAEOUI010000377.1 GCA_016839425.1 Promethearchaeota archaeon | reverse complement strand
TTTTATATTTCAATCTTTCTATTTCTTCTTTAAATCTATCATAAACCTTAGAGACGATCTCCATTATATCTATAGCGGGATCTCCTGAAGTCTCTTCTTTAGATTCTTCAAAACTTTCAGAAAGCGTTGGAAAAGTCTTGGTTTTAGCTAGTTTTTCTTCTAATATAGGTACTTCTTGACCCGTAGCACTTAAAATTTCTAGGATGCTGCTTGATAAAGTAGTAACTTCTTTAAACCATAAATCTAAAGTGTCCCAATTTTCAAGTTCGTTGATTATTCGCTCAATTAATGCGCCCAATTCGGGGCGAGCATTATTTTGAAGCAAGATATTAAATAATGTTAAAAGCTGTTCTCGCGCTTCAATCTCTTCGTCAGGAGAAGGCTCTTGCTCGGTAAGAAACCTATAAATCTCCGCAATGTTTTCAACGGTCGAATTAAAAACTTCCTCGCTCATATTCATCATCTAAAATTAGCTCTCTATATTATTATGATTTAATCAGGTTTATTAATTTAACCTTACTAATTTAGCACTCTATAATTAGTTTTATAAATTTCGATTATTTCCATTAAAAATCTGTTTTTTTTTTATCAAATATAGATAGAGGTAGATTTAGTTTTATTAATCAGAGACAAATTTAAATTAATGACTTTCAATTACTTACAAGTATAAGTTCGTTTTTACTAATACAAATTTTTATTAAATTCAATTTTAAATATTTAAAATCGGAAGATAAAGGGCATTTTCAAATGTAAGGAATCAAATACCTTTTGTTCAGTAAGATTTGGTGGTAATAAACACGAATAAAAATGAAATAAGAAATAATATTAACGAAATTAATTACGAGTTTCTTTTTGAAAATTTATTAGAAGCAATTGCTTATCAAGAATTGGTTTACGATGGAAACGGAAAACCAATAAATTACATCGTCCGGGACATAAATGATCAATATGTTAAAATAGTTAATCAAAAAAAAGAGAATGTAATAAATAGAAAAATAACTGAAATTCTATCTCTTGAACAGGCGCCTTTTTTGGAACAGGCAAATGAAGTTGCTCTAACGCAAAAGTCTATTTCTTTTTAGACCTATTCTCAAAAAAGGGACAAATTTTTAAAAGTTAAATTTATATCGGCAAAGAAAGGATTTTTCTACACCTTGTTTGAAGATATTACAGAAAAAATTATTGCTACGAGAACGATACAATCGGAAAAAGAAAAATTACAAGCCTTTATTAACATATTAACAAGTACGGATATTGGAATAAATATTGTTAATAATAATTTTGAGATTGAATTTCAAAATCTAACTTTAGAGCAAAGATTTGGATCTATCAATAAAAATCCTTGTTATGAGAAATTTTTCAAACAAAAATGCCCATGCAGCTTTTGTCCAATGAATGAAACAAGAAATACTTTTAATGTTGAGCGCTTTGAGTTGATGGGAATAGACTTGAGAAATTACGAGTTGATTTGTGCACCAATATTAAATCCAAACGAATCGATTGAAAAAGTTGTAGAAATTCTTGTTGATACGACGGAAATCAAAAGAAAAGAAAAAAAAATAGAAGAATCGGAGAAAATATTACAAGCCATCGCTGATCATTCCTCAGTAGGTATATCCATCATTCAAGACGAAAAGGTAATATATGTAAATAAGATTGCGTTGGATCGTACGGGGATTCTAAGGGAGGAAATTAATAACTATACCCTTAAGGATTCTTTTAATATAGTTCATCCAGACGATCGAGAAATTTTCTTGAAAATATTAAAAGAACATCAAGCAGGAGTCGTTCCATCGGCAACAAATGCAACATACAGAGTAATGAGTAGAAATGGAAGAGTGACGGGGTTAGATTCGTATATTACTTCAATATATTACAACAATAAGGTAGCTTCAATGAGTATTAGCATTGATATAACCGATCGGATCAAAAAGGAAAAAGAATTAAAAGATTCCGAGGAAAAATATCGCCATTTATTTGATAAATCGCCAATAGGGCTACTGTTGTTTGATATTAATGGAGTTTTAATCAGAGGCAATACTGCAGTTTTTGACATGTTTCAGGACTTTCCTCCAGAATTAAGTATGGGCAAAAATATTTTAGAAATAATTTCACAATTTAAAAATTATAACGAACTTCGAGATATATTTATAAATAAAAGCATTGCATGGAAACAGGGTAAAGAAGGAGGACCAATGGAGTTCAGAGTTATCAGGAAAGATGGAAAGGAAAGATGGTTTCACTGGGAAAGTTCTATGATACATTTGGAAAATCAAGAGATAATCCAATCTATTATAATTGACATTACAAAGAGAAAGGAATTAGAAGAATTAATTCTCGAAGAAAATAAAAAGTTACAGGATATTAATGAAATCAAGGAAGAATTAATCAGAAGAATATCACACGAGTTGAAAACGCCAATAACATCGACTTATGGTGCATCACAAGCTCTTTTAAGAACACATAGAAACGACATGAATCAAATCGTACAGGATTATATTAAAATAATTCATAGAGGAAACAAAAGATTGAAATCTCTTGTTGAAAATTTATTGGACATTGTAAAGATCGAATCGAGAGTTTTTACTTTACAATTAAAGGAAGAAAATCTTTCAAAAATTATTGTGAATTCCATAAAAGATTTGAAATTCCACGCTCTTGATAGAGATGTAAATATCTATTTTGATCTTCCTGAGGAATTGATCTTAAAAATTGATAGAATTCGGATTAGTCAAGTATTAAATAACATCCTGTCAAACGCAATAAATAACAATCGTCCTGGAGGAGAAGTTTTTATATATATTAACGAGGATAATGATCGTGTTGATATAATTGTAGAGGATACGGGCGTTGGAATTACAACGGAAGAGAAACAGAGATTATTTAAAAAGTTTGGAAAAATTGAAAGATTTGGAAAGGGAGACAATTTATACATAGAAGGATCGGGATTGGGCTTATACATCTCAAAACAATTCGTAAGTTTACATGGTGGTGAAATTTTAGTGGAATCTGAAGGAAGAAATAAAGGAGCAAAATTTACGATAAGACTTTATAAAGAAAATAAAATGATTAAAATATAAAATTGGCTCGATATTATTCTTTATTTTACGATATTTAGAGTTTTCATTGATAAATATAAACAATCTATTTTTGTTAGAAAACTGAACCTTAATTGTTTATAAAGTAGCATCATTTTGAAATTTTAAATAAAAAAAAAGAACGCTTCATATAATAAAAATGCGAAATATAAAACTAAAATTAAATATTTTTAAGGGAGAAAATAGATTTGCTCGGTTAATACTCACGGTTATATGCATGATTTTAATAGTTCAACTCTTTATAATTCCGATCTCCGTTAAATTTAGCACCCACCCAAACACAATTTACTTATATTTTTTACTTATGGGATCTTTTTCATATAATCTTGATACGCAATCATTTCTTTATTTCTTCAATCCTTATCCACTATTCCTTGCAATACCATTAATTATTGCCATAATTCTTCTAAGTATTCTTATTATTAAATTTAATTTACTCAAAAGGAGAGCATTAATAGTTTTAGGGATTGTTAGTGCTACATTGCTTATAGTCTCTTTTCAAATCGGCATATACAGCTTATTTATTATTAGTTATTATCAAGATTTTTCAATTTTGTATTTATCTGCCCTTTGTGCAATGATGATACTTTTAATCACTTTCATGGCGTCAAGAAAAGCTGAAGAAATGGTTATTAGCTCGAATGATAAAGAAAAATTACATAGAAGTGAAATTTACAAACCAAGAAGTCTTGTTCGAATGATATTCATTATAATTAGTCTCATGGTAGTGATCCAGTTATTTGGACCTAGTTCTTTTGGAAGGAATTATGAAATATTATATACTTATCCTGCAACAATTTTTTATCCGTATATTGATATTTATTTTTTTCTTGGGCTACATTGCCATTATAATTACTTGAATAATGAG
>JAEOUI010000376.1 GCA_016839425.1 Promethearchaeota archaeon | reverse complement strand
CATGATAAAGCTCGAAATGGCATTGCTCAAATCAAAAGAAATGAGCGAACTCCTTCCCAAGCTAGAGGGGCGTTTAAAAGAGATAGAACTTCTTGCTGAAGAGCTCCAGAATGCTGGAGAGAGAATCGCTCAATTAGAGTCAAGCTTCCAGAGAAATCTTAAGGAAGGAACATTTGACGAGGCGATCTCGAACTGCGAAGGACTAATTTCGATTTCTCACTCGTTAGGGAACCACGAACTCGAGCAGAAATACCAAGTTTTTTTGAACGATATCAAGAAATCAAAGAAAGAAGAAAGCGAACGACTCGAAAAGCAGGTGGATCTCAAGAATGAAATACGTTCGATAAATATGGAATGTTTAAACGCCTTGGAAAACAAAAAATTTACCAAAGCGATTCAAATGTACCAAAAAATTGTTTCCTTGATTAAGGAAATGAAAAAATTATAATCTCGTGCTAAAACCAGTGATCAATCTTAGCGTTTCGCGTGGAGCATAATAGGGTTCGCTTGCTATTTTTCGGTTTCCACTTTAAAATCCTGTTTTCTGGAAGATATGGGTGTTGGACGAGCGTGTATTCGGTATAACGTTCGTTATCGTTTATTAAGACCAACACGCTCCCAAAGTGCGCCAATATCTTTCCTCCTTCTGGTCGGAACACGGAATATTCGTTCAGCGGGGCAGTCAATATGATTAATGGCTTCGTTTTTTCGAGCATCCTTTTTATTCCTCCTATTGCCCTGAGCAAATCTTCAAATGTCCTCTTTTCGTGGTTTTGAAGCAAGCTCGTGATTCCCGAAACGATTAATACCTTAATCCCTTCGAGATTTGAAAGCTTGTTTTCCAAGATCTCTATCATTTGATCCCATGTGAACGCCCGAGCAACAAAAATGTTTTCCAAAACTCTTTGTGGGGATAAATGCTGCGAAACGGCGTACTTGCTGATCTCGTAAGGATTAAATCGATTTGTACCATCTATGAAGGCAATCTGAACTCTTTCCCCCAAGCCCCCGTTAACGCGGGCCCGTTGTGTTTTAACGGAGGTGCTAAGAAGGACTTTTGAAGTCTTTTTCTTGTCTCCGTAAATAAGATAAACGAGCTCGCGATGAAAGCCTCCAGAAAGTATCTCGTCCAAGGTTTTGTCTCCGCTAGAAACGATAGAACGCTCGTTGTTCGATCGAAAAACACCAAATCCCGAGTTAAACTGCATCTCGTGAGATAGTAATTCGCAACAATAAAACACTCATGGTCCGACAATTTTCTGATAGGCGCGGAAGTAACACTTTTTATAGCGAAATCGCCCTGAAATCCACCCGAGTTCGTTACTTGATCGTGAAACTAATGAGGGGGAGAGAGGTCGTTGGAAGTAAAAACATAAATCATAAAAATGGACATTCAAGAACGGTTCCAAGTGCGTAATTTTTTTAGTATTAGCAAGAATCTTGGATATTTTTAAAATTATCAATATTTATAATTATTGCAATAGTAAAACTCTTTATTCGCAGTTATATTGCATTTTGATAAAAAGAAATCAAATTCTTTGCTTGAAATATCGATTTCGAAGTTTTATTAATATATTCAAGCGTTTTTAATAAAATGAACGACGGTTCAAATGAACGCTTATTCAATTAGATAGCTTTTTAAACAATCCATTAATATTAGTTATAACACTACTAACCTAAGCTGCGGTTTACGTTAGTAAAATGATAAAACAATAGGAAAACAGAATAAGGTTAAATTAATGGAAAACCCAACTAATACAGCCAAACGAGGAATGATCCCCGATTTCGAAAGAGAGAAATCGAAGATTGGATACAAGTGGCGTCGCGTGTTGCCAAAAACCTACGGAAGAGAACCTTCGCCCATGCAACTCCATCCGAAACAAGAAATATTCGACGAGTTGCTCAAGCGCTCTAACAAGTTCATAAATGATGCTATCGTGAAATATAAGGTCAAGTGTGAGGGACACGCTAAATTTATAGACCCTCGGGATGTTATCATCGACCCGAGAGTGCGTTGGAAGTGCCGAATTCCCATATGCTTCGGATACGGGTCTAACTTGAATTGTCCGCCGCATTCCCCGACTGCAGAAGAAATGAAAGAAATCGTGGACAGTTACAAATACGCAATCATGATTTCTATTTACCCGCCAGTGGAAAATAACATCTTTCCAAGTATTTTGACGGGAGTTCATGGTGATGTCAATTTACTTAACGAAATCGTGTCGTGGGTGGAAGCTGAAGCCACATATCTCGGTTATTATCTCGCTATGGGCTTTAAAGGCGGGCCATGTGTCGGATGCGGCATGTTTGGCCCTGAGTACTTCAAAGATTTAATGCAACAAAAAGAGCTACCAAAATGTCCCCCCCTTAATGGAGAATTATGCCGTCAGTATTTAAGAGCACGCCCTGCCTTAGAAGCTTGTGGTGTTGATGTGTTCGCTACTGCCGTGAAATGCGGTGAAAAACCGTTATATGTCATAAATCCCGAACACGACAAGACAGGCGTGCCTTATGTTGCGTGGCACGGAATTGTATTTATCATTTAATTCTATATTTTTTTTTAATTTTGAACAAAGAGATGGTTAAAAATGCAAAATGTTGACACTGAACATGTAGAAATTTTACAGGAAGATAAGCAATACATCGATAACATCATAGACGCCGTGAGATCCTTGGACTTTTATACGATGAAAGCCGTCATAAAGGAAGCCATCGACGCTGGCATATCGACCATTAAAATAATAAAAAGAGGAGTTCTCGAAGGACTAGAAGATTCTGGCGAAATGGGGTTAATCTTAGCCGCTGAAGCTTTAGGTGACGAACTACTCACAATTGACGAAGAAAAAAGGCAAGAACTTGCAAGGGCTCGAAATTACAAGGGAAAGGTCGTAATTGGTACCATCCAAGGCGATATTCATAGCTTGGGAAAAAGCATATTAATTGCTATTATGAAATCGTTCGGTATGGATGTAATAGACCTTGGAGTAGATGTAAGTCCTGAAAATTTTTTAGAAGCTGCAAAATTGCCAGATGTTAAAGTTATTGGAATATCGTTTCTTCTCTCTTCAGTAGAGCCTGCCGTGAAGAAAGCGGTGGAACTGCTGCAAAATGGATATCTAGAATCAAAACCGAAGATCATTCTTGGTGGTGCCGCCGTTTCTGAAGATGTAGCCGAAGAATTGAAGGTTGACGCTTTTACTAAGGACGCTATCGAAGGAGTGGACTTTATCGATATTTGGCTTAGAAATTAATTTATTTTTCGTAATCTATTTTTTTTACATTAAATTTATTATGATATTTACTTATTCATAGAAATATTTTGACAAAAGGAGTCGTAAATGGAACATAAAAGAAGTACTCTCATATTGGAGCCTGTATCAAAACGATTGCATGTTGAGAACGGTTCCACGGTTTATGAAGGATTATTGGCCTTAAATTACCCAATTGGTGCTTTATGTGCAGGAAAAGGAACCTGTGGAAAATGCTTGATACGCGTCATGGACCCCAAACCAAAAATTTCCGAACCAAACGAAAAAGAATTAAAGGTGCTTGGAAAAGAAAAGATATCCGATGGATATCGACTTGCCTGCCAAGCACAAGTGCTAGGCGATTTAAGGGTCTATTTAACCGAAGCGTTAATCCCAAAAGGAAGCCAAATCTTGATAGATTCGGACTTGAAAGAATTAGGCATCGAAATTATTCATAAAATGCAACCACTCGTGTCCGCACGTGAATATGTTATTAAAACCACGGATTTGAAAACCCAAAGAAACGATTTGACAGGATTAAGAGATGTCATTTTAAACGATAAGAGTAATTATAAGTTATACGATGACGATTCTTCAATACAAATAAACGATTGCCTCTATAACATATCTAAAAAACTTCCCTTTCTCATGAGGGAAAAGGATGGAGCTATTACGGCTTTCTTTAGAAGAAACGATAGCAAAAACGAATGGAACATTTTTGATGTGGAAGCGGGACACGAATTTAACGATGTATATGGCATGGCGTTTGATATCGGAACAACAACCGTGGTTGGCTATCTAATAAATTTGATTTCAGGAGAACTCACGGCAATATCCTCGATGCTAAACCCTCAAGTAGTTATTGGTGAGGATTTAATCTCGAGAATCACTTATATTGTCAAGCATAAGAGCATCGAGCGTGCAAAAAGCCTTTTAATTAGTTCCATTAATGGACTTATGGAAGATTGCACAAAGAAGGCAAAAATTTCTATTAATCAAGTGAAAGACATTGCAATAGTTGGAAATACTGGCATACACCATATGTTTTTTGGCGTCCCAACAGAATATCTCTCCATTTCTCCTTATGTTCCCGTCTTTAAGGCTCCGATTAATGTGAGTGCAGGACTTATGGGCATTAATTGCAGTCCTAATGTTAATGTGTATTCTCCTCCTGTCATTGCGGGTTATGTGGGAACGGATACCATTGGATGTATTGTTTCGTCTAAAATCTACGAGTACGACAAGTATTCTCTCTTGATAGATATTGGAACTAACGGTGAACTCGTCTTAGGAAACAAGCAAGGGCTAGTTACTGGATCGTGCGCTGCAGGATCTGCCCTCGAAGGTGCTCACATCTCCTGTGGGATGAGAGGTTGCGAAGGGGCAATTGAATCCGTTAATATTGACCGAACTACCCTTGAACCGTCGATAGGAATTATTGGAAATGGAAATCCCCTCGGTTTATGCGGCTCAGGACTCATTGATATCGTAGCAGAAATGTTAAAGTCCAAGATAATCACTCGAGCGGGAAAATTCAATTTGAAATCGGAACAAGTCGCTAACCATCGAAGAATTGTCAAGCGCGAAGATGGACACCATTACATCGCTTATAAATCAGAATGGGACGATGAGAATCTGGATATTGATTCAAGCGAGAGCGAAGTCAAGGAAGTATCCATTTCTCAAAAAGATCTAGGACAACTTCAACTTGCTAAGGGTGCATTTTTAAGTTCTGCCAACCTTCTTCTTAGCTCAGAAAACAAGAGTAAGCTTGATCTCGAACAAGTGCTTTTAGCGGGCGGCTTTGGGAATTACATCAAAAAGGATAACGCAGCATTTATCGGATTATTCCCCGAAATTGCTCCGGAACACATTTTTCAAGTAGGAAATTCAGCAGGAATGGGTGCTCAATTGTTCATTAAGGATTATGAGGAGCGAAACCTCGCAAACAGGATAGCTCACGAGATAAAATATCACGAAATTGCGTCGTCTCCATTGTTTCAAAAAGAATACGCTTTTTCTCTCTATTTTCCCCATTATAAACTCGATAATTTTGAGAATCTCAAGGAACTTTATCGAGATATACCCATGTAATTTCTTTAATGAATGTTCTAACGTATTTTATTTTAATTTCAAGACAAAATTATTATTTTTCTTTCTTGTTATATTCGGTGCTTTAAATTACAATGGTCAATTTTCAAAAAAAATAGTAATCTTTTTTGACGAACTATTCATAAAAGTACTTAAGTAAAAAATGCATAGTGAAAATTGTGAAATCGGGTAAAGGGAAGATATCGAAGAAAAAATCAGGAAATCGTGGATATAGTAGTTTATGGGTTTATATTCCAAGTAAAATATCAAAGGATCCTGCTTTTCCGTTTAGAGATAAGGAGGAAGTTAATGTAGAACTAAAAGGGGGTAGTCTAATCATTAAAAAAAACTACGATTTGCACGAAATTACTGAGAGATTTGGGATTGAAGACGCAACTGTTGCAAGAATTGTTGAGGACAAGGCATTAATGAATAAAGGTTTACCTTTTTTATATTTCAAGGATGAGGTCTATTCATATCACGACCTAAATAATATTTCTAATAAATATGCAAATGGACTTTTACAATTATTAGATAAATTAAGGTTAAAGAATCCTAAGATCGCTGTTTTATTTCCAAACTGTCCTGATATACTTTTTACTTGGTTTGCAATAGCAAAAATTGGTGTAATGTTAGTATCAATAAACATTTCTTTTAGACCTTCCGTTATTGAATACATTCTGAAAAACAGCGATACGGAAATAATAATGATTGATTACGAGTTTTACAAGAGTTTCAAGGAATATCGCGATGAATTCAAGAAAATATCGACGATTATCATTCGAAACGCCCCTAAAGACTATGTATTCAACATTGACGAACTAGACTTTAGCGAGATAATATCAGAAGACGATTCGAACCCTAATATCGATATTAGAAGTCATTCACCTCTCGAAATTTCTTACACATCTGGAACTACGGGAAATCCTAAAGGTGTTTTTTTTTGGAACTTCTATACATTATCTGGAATTACCGTGGGAAGGGAGTTCGAAGAATTAGGTCCAGGTCTCGGACCAAATAAGTTCTATTGTCCTTTACCCCTAGCTCAAGCATTAGCGAGATATT
>JAEOUI010000042.1 GCA_016839425.1 Promethearchaeota archaeon | reverse complement strand
TCATGTGTTCTAAAAAAGAAAACCTTTCCGTCGATATTATGTCTCGCAAGTGTCCCGAGTTTATAAGAACTTTCTTTAATTGGTTTTTAGTGGTGCCGCTCGCAATAATTCCTTCAATGTTTTCAGATACGATCTTGCGAAAAACATCCAAAGTCTTTTTTGATAGTTCCCCTTGAATTGTTTGATTTTCTAAATCGATCTTGACGATTTTAACATGAACGGGATAATTTTCGATGAATTCATATTCTTTAATAATATCTCGAGTTGAAAGGTTCTTGTCGTTGCTTAATTGTTCCCTCAAGGTAACCAATGGTAATAAAACATCAACTTTTGGTTTAAGGATGGCGCAGTCCACGAAAATTCCAAATCCTACCTTGCCAACATCCAGCATCGTTCCCTTTAACTCCATGCCAACCTTGAGTTCCTTAAATTCGGTTATGGTTCCAATTTCTTTTTTCAGAATGTTTGAGAGAAACACCTCTTCCGGTCCTACTACTTCGACGGCGTAGCGCTTGTCGAACTCTCGTAATTTCTTTAGTGTTACTTTCGTTCGATCAAATCCTTTCGTGAATTCGTTAATGTATTTCAAATATCTCGAGAAAGTTTCTCGTTTTGTCCGTTCTGAGGTGATGTTGTGAATTTTATCGAATAAAACTAATTTTTTAACCATATAAATAAACCTTAAAAAAAAAGAACTTGAAAAATTAAATATTCGGGAAGTAAAAAATTTATCTTAAGGAGCGTTTCGTTTAAAAAAACATTTAAATGATAGCATTATCATCACCAATAAAAGGGAATTAAAAAAGTGAATTATTGAAATGGACGAGAATAAGTTTAAAGAAGTTGTATCTGAATTGAAAGAAAACGAAGCCGTTGAAGAGGTTTTTCTTCTGGATAAATCAGGAACCATCAAGTTTAAATCGGGAGATTTTCAGTTATCTGAAGACGAGGCGAAAGGAATTATAAAGACATGGACGGAAAAAGACAATGCGCTTATGTTTCAAGGAAATAGGTTCGCAATCTTAAAAAACGACGACATCCAACTAGCGGGAAAGAATATTGCCCAAGGTAAGGGAAATGTAGTTGGTTCAATTACCAAAGACGGGGATTACCTCGTGGCTCACACAAAAGACGAGGGAATGATCTTGGAATGGTCAGTACTCATTAACAAGGTCGCTTGGAAATGAAAAAAATATAAAAATTCACACCTAAAACTTAGAGATTAAAGTGGACGAAAAAAAATTCAATCGCATTGTAATGGACCTTAACGCGTATAAAGGCGTGGAAGAAGTATTTCTACTTGATAAGGAAGGAGAAATATTGTTCAATTCTGGAAATATCGATTTTTCTAACGAAGAATTAAAAAATCTTTTAACTTCTTGGAAAATTAAGGATTCAGCTATTATTTATAATGGGTATCGTTATGCTTTAGTCAAGAAAGAGGAAATCCAACTTGCAGCAAAAAACACTTCTGATAAAAAAGGAAGCGTGGTAGGATCCGTCACTAACGAAGGTGATTTCCTAATCGCCCATATTGCTCAAGAAACCGATATCATTTTACTCGAATGGTCTATTTTGATCAACAAGCTAGCGTGGAGCTAAAAGTTATAAAGGCATTATTTAAATAAGCTCGAATAATCTTATTACTAATGGATCCTAAAAAATTTAACACGATCTATATTATAGGGTTGTTAATAACGACGACCCTGATGTTCTTCATCATTTTTTTCTGGATAAGGATCACGGCTTTCTCGTTCTTGATCTTTTTTTGGATTTTAAAGTTTTTATCGGGCTTTGGTCTTATTTTAGGCATAGCGGGAGGTTTTTTATTCATTTTAGATAAAGGCAAGGATAAAATTGGTCAAAAAGGAACAAAAGCAATTTTAGTATTTCAAATAATCGTTCCATTCATCTTAATCATATATGCATTGTACAATATTATATCCAGCGTCTTGGGTGGGAACAGTTCTTTTGGAAATTCGAGCCAATGGTCGTGGGTGTATGTTCTCATTAACAATATTATTTACTTATACGGTATTGTATCTCTATTGATAAACTTGTATATTATGCCCATTGCGAAGGGAAAATTTCGAGAAGCAGCTGAAATTGGAAAGACCCAATGGGCAAAAAAAGGTCTTACACAATTCGGGAGAAATGTAAAAAAAAAATGGTTCAAGGCAAGGGACGAACACGCAAGAGTGATGGTTCAAGACCAAAAATCAACTAAAGAATTTTTAAATTTATGGCGAAATAAGTTTGCCATCAACGCTTTGTTAGTATTTTCGTTAGGAACTTTCATCTTTACACCAATGACCTTTATATATGTAATGTATTGGTTACGAGTATACATTTTTTTCAGAATGGAGGAAAAAAAATACGAACGAGTTGCAATGCTCGTTTCTATGATAGTCGTTGGAATTATTGCTTGCGTGCTACCTTTTGTAGATTTCGTAATCTATCAAGAGATTAATGAATACATGTGGACGATCAACATATTTTACTTGGTTGGAATTGTAATTGCGTCTTGGATATTCATTAAAAAATTGCTTAACCTGAAAAAGATCACCATATCTGGTATAAAAGAAAAAAAGAAAGAAGATAAAATCGAAGAACAACCAAAAAAAATAAAAGAACTCGAGGCAAAACTTAAAGAAGGAACTTCAAAGAAAAAATAAATCTTCTCTAAGGGAATTTTAGAAAATATATTACAATTTTTAATTAGTGAAGAAGTTGGAGGAATTCTTTATAATTTTTTTTTCCAAAAAAACTTAATTAACAAACAACACTCACCCGACAAAAAACAGTTCGGTTGTAGAGAAGAAAAGTAACCTTTATCT
>JAEOUI010000375.1 GCA_016839425.1 Promethearchaeota archaeon | reverse complement strand
TGACCGAAACGCCAATTAAAGCAACGCCAACGACCATTAGGCCCATGACAGCTCCTCCGAAAAATGCAACATTAAAGCCTTTTTTAGTGCTTTCAGTGCATCCTTGGGCCGCTCTTGTGTTTGCTTTCACACCGACCAGCATTCCTAAGGCTCCTGCGAACATTGAGCCTACAGAACCAATGATATAAGCAATCATCTGTGGAATGCTTAATTCACCAGGCTTAAAACCAAATAAAATCGCAATAGAAAGAACACCAACAACAACTGCAAGTATCGTATATTGTACCTTGATATAAGTTTTGGCTCCCGATTCGATATAACCAGAAACTTCAACCATCTTCTCGTTTCCTGGATCTTCTTTCAAAACCGACTTGGCAAAAAGCACTGCAGCAAGAATTGAAACGATTCCAGCAATAATGGCTATAATTATTATTAATGGTACGTCCATGTTTTTTTTTCACTTTTGTAGTTCTTATTTTTTGTATTAAATCAGTTTTCTAAAAATAGAATATGTAATTATTTGCTAGATGACTAAAAACATTTTTGATTTTACGATTAACAATTTGCGTGTATATTACTAAAAAATCATTAATACTTGTTCATAATTTCCGTTTTAGTCAAAAATGCGAGATTTTTAACACATACTTGATTAAAATGAAAAAGAAAATAATTTAGTTCTAGCATTAATCTCGTGTTACAATTTACTTTGCGCGAATTTTCTTTCACAATTTTCATCAATTGAAATTAAATTATTGAAAATCACGAGGCAACTGGAATTGTGTAAAAAAATTTAAATCTAAATAAAGAATATATTAACTAGTTTAAAGTAGAGACTCTATGAAATAACGAGTATTTAATATCTTTTTATTATAAGGTTATTACGATGGAAGATTACAAGTGCGAGGTATTAATAATTGGTGCTGGTCCTGCTGGATTAAGCGCAGCCGTATATTGTGGACGAGCAAATCGAAATACAATAGTTTTAGACGGAAAAGAACCTTCTGCTCTATTTCGAGCAAAAGAAATTCAAAATTATTTGGGTTTTAATCAATCAAGCGGTCCTGAAATGCTAGAGAAGTTTAAAGAACACGCCCAGAACTACGAAAGTGTTAGGATTATCAAGGGAGACGTCATCTCGCTCATGATCGGTATGGGAACTAACATGATATCAACGAGAACAGCGAATATTACTGCGGACGCTATAATCATCGCAACCGGGGGCGGTCAGAGAAAAGAAAAAATCGCAGGAGAAGATAAACTCATGGGATACGGCGTCTCGTATTGCGCCTTATGTGATGGACCACTATATCGCGAAAAAGTCGTTTATTTATACGGGTCAGACGAGGAGGTCATTGAAGACGCCTTAGTCTTGGATCAAATGGGTTGCATTGTCAAGCTCATATCAGATTCTCCGTTAAAAGATTTACCAAAAGATATTGAAAAATTACAAACAAAAAATATTGATATCATTGATAATGCAGAAATAATTGAAGTTATAAGCAACGATCGCGGGACCATTGAAAATATAACATGTAAAAAGAAAGATTCCGAAGAATTGATGGAATTCGAACTTGATTGCTTATTCATTTTATCTCATATCCCCACAAATACAATGTTTAAAAAAGCAGGAGTCGAACTTGACGATAAAGGAAATATTAAGGTGGACAATGAACAACAGACGAACATTCAAGGCGTATACGCCGCTGGCGATGTTACAGGTGGCTTGTTTCAAGTTGCTTTCGCCGTAGCAGAAGGGGCACGGGCAGGCATTAATGTGAGTAAATATATCAGGTCGCTCCAATAATACAATTTATTTGTTTTTTATCAAGATTTTATTTATATAATTATTCCTAAATTTAATTCGAAAATTCAAAAATTTATCGAGACTAATTATTTTTAATATATCACCGGGATATCGTAGTACTTTAAATACTAATATCCAAGTATTATGTATGATTAAAAATGAGTTATAGCAAGATTTCTGATTTCATCGAAGATTTTTTGATCGCTAAAGAAGTCGAAGAGGGATGTGCATCCTCTACTATTAAGGCATATCGATACGACCTCGAAAAGTTTGTTAAAGTTGCAGAAGATATTGATGTGAATTCGCCCCTCATGCGCCAGAGGATTCGGTTATTTTTGAAAAAACTGAAGGAATTAAACTATACGAAAAAAGGTGTTGGGAGAAAGATAGCAACTTTAAGGTCTTTTTTTAAATTTTTAAATCTCAACGAATTTCTTACCGTTAAAAATCCTATGGATATCATAAAATCCCCTAAAATTAAGATGGAGGAGCATCTACCTAAATTTCTTGACAAGAAAGACATCGTCAAGATTTTTGACGCCCTAAAAGATCGAAAAATTTTTAATTCCAAGAAAAGCTCCAGATACTATATAGTGATCCGGCTTTTGTATTCCACGATGGCGCGCGTAAGTGAATTGTGTAATATTAAAATAAGAGATGTTGACTTTCAGGAAGGATATATTAAATTACGCGGAAAAGGTAACAAGCAACGGATCGTTCCCGTCGATCCAATTACGCTTGATCTCATTAAGGGTTACCTAGACGATAGGATCTTTTACGAAACGGACGATTACCTCTTAGTCAATACAAGGGGAAATGCTCTTAATCCCCGGGTGATCCAAGCTGATATAAAACTCATTAAAGAAAAATGCGGTTTTGCTAAATCCAAAATTATAACTCCACATGTGTTCAGACACACGGGTGCTACTCATTTAAGGCGCTCAGGTATGGATATCAGCGAGCTTCAAGATATTTTAGGTCATTCCAATCCAAATACGACAAGAATTTATGCTAAAAACGATATTTCGAAGCTCAAGGAATCATATAACGAAATGCATCCTTTAAATCGCATTAAGCTTTAATTTACTTTTTCTTTATTTGACACAAGAGTCAATTAATAATAAACTATGAATTATTTTTCTCTTTTTTCGTAGGAAAAATAGTAACTTTTATATAAAATCAAAACGAAGGATTATACTACCTTAATTTAATTAAAATTAATAAAAGTGCGAAAAAATGGAAAAATTAAAAGTAATAAGAGCAGTTAGCTTAGTCTTGATAATAATTGGCATTGCTAGCTTTGTATCTCTATATTTCGTACCCCAATATTTCGACGAAAAAGATTTAGTAACTGGAACTCGAACCTTAAAAGAAGATAGTTCTGTTAATTTGGGTAATTCAAGTCGAACAGTTTTTTCCCTCTCTGAAGGGCAAAGTATCGATATTGAAGTTTCTAACATATATGACGCTAACGCTTCGGAAACTTGGACCGTTTATGTTATAATTGCTCGTTATGCGGAATATGCTGAAGCAAATTTATCAACAGATGCTCCAACAACGCTTACTGAATTATCACATAGAAGAACAGAAATTTTATACCCAGATGATTCATCCTCATCAACTGAAACTACTTCTACAATTGCTGAAACTGAAACTGTTATTATTAATTTTGCAGGAGGAATATCTAGTGGAATTCCATATACCATTCCTGGAAAATATGTAGTCGTCGTTTATGCCATAGAAACTAGTACTACATGGGAAGAAGCAAATATTAAATTTGGTCTTGAAATAACTCTTAATGGTCAAAGTGGCACAGTTCGAACTGCATTGACTTGGATCGGGTGGATTACCGTTCTAGCTGGAGTAATCGTCGGAATTGCTTATATCATAATGGCGAGGAAAAGATGAGATGAGGAAAGAAAAAATGTTGGCAATAGGATCAGATAAGGACAAGGCAGCGAAATACATCATCGCTGGAATTGTAATCGCCGTGATATTCGGAACGATTATGGGTATAAGTAAGTTATTAGCAAATAATGCTACTGTATGGGCAAATTACCTAGCAGCAGATTTAGCCGATCAAATAGCTCGAGGCGTTGTTACTGCTCAAGAAGCAGCACTTAGAACAATAGAGATTGATTTACAAGAATCTTGGATGTTGGGACAACAGATTATTCTAGGTTCAATCGCAACTATTGGTGTAAATATTGGTTTAATCTTGTTATTCGTGGGATTCATTGGTATTGCTATCAACGATTCTATTGACGATAGGACAAGAAAAGCTGCTTTAGTCATTGCAGGTACTGTAATATTCATTTTAATGATATCGACATTCTTTGGAACAGTCGGCATTGTTATGACGCCCTAATTTATATTTAAAATCTTTATTTTTTTTTATTTCACCTTATAATTATTTTAAAATTAAAATTAATTATTTAAGATCTATCATAATTAAAAAGTACATTAATTCTACAAGATAAACATTTATAGACCACGCGTGCTATAATAACATATAAAAACAATTTATAATTTAGATTCACGATGGATGAGGATTCTTTTAAAGCGGATTTTAATACAAAATCGATATTTCGCCAATTAAGCACGCTCGACTTGAGTTATGTGCCCGAAACGCTTCATTGCAGGGACGAGGTTATCAAGAGCTTGATTTATCAGTTTCGAAGGATCCTCGAAGAGAAGGAACAACCATCCATTAATTGTCTAATGGTTGGCAAGGGTGGAGTCGGAAAAACGGTAACTGCTAAATTTTTTGGCAAGCTTTTCAAGCAGCAAGCCGAAGAAAAAAGCGTGAATTTATTCGTTGAAATATATAACTGCATTAATTTTCGATCAAAAAGCAAGATCATTCGCGACTTGTTATCCAAATACACGCATTCTTCGGGAAGGGGTTTTAGTGACGACGAGGGAATAAAACAAATTCTTTCGAAATTAATTCGAGAAAAGGGGTATATATTACTCATCATAGACGAGGTGCACCTGCTTAAATCCGAAGAAATATTGGCTTTTTTGGATATCGCAGAAACATTCGGGCACCAAAACGCAAAATTTTCTATCCTATTAATTTCAAGGGAAAATGATTGGATCAAGATTGAAACAGAACGGATCTTGAGCAGGTTAAACGAAAAAATCAAGCTTAAACCTTATAATTTTGAAGAAGCCTTGCAGATCTTGAAATATAGAAGCGATCTTGCATTCTACGAATCTTTAGACGACGAAATATTAAATCTAATTTCTGAAATCGTAGTTGAGCATAAGAATATGAGGCATGGGATCGAAATCTTACGTAAAAGCGGACTTCACATTGACAAGGAGGGATTAGAAATGATTACTCCCGATATCGTGCGAGAAGCATCAAACAATGTGTATCCTACCTTTAGAGGAGATATTGTAGATAAATTGAAAGACCAAGAATTAATTTCTCTTTTAAGCATCGTAAAAACACTAATAACTGAAGGAGAACCATATACATCCGTTGATAACGCTTACGAGGAATATTGCGCGCTATGCGAGAATTACGAGGTTGAGGCCCATGTGAAAATGAGTTTTAGAAAATATGTTCGACAGTTAAACGATTTGAAAATATTAAAATCCCGAACGGTTCGAGTCGAAGAGGCTCAAAGGGGTAGGAGACTAGAAATTACTTTACTTGACATTCCAGCAAATAAATTAAAGGAATTACTCGAATCTGTTTTGGAAAAGAAATTTTCTTAATAAAGTCCAATAATAAAAATTAGTCTTATATTACGAAATATAATTTCGTCATATTCTAGAAAAAAACAGTATAGCATTTGCTTAATGCTTAGAACTTACTTTTCTCGTCTTTGGATTTCGAATACCAATCTAGCCACTCTTTTCTTCGACTTTTCTTTTTCTGCAAATCATCGTCGTTGTCTTGATTTTCTGACCGAATTTTTTGCCAGTACATATCAAGCTCGTGCCTGCTTAACGACAATCCACAAGAATTGCACACCATTTGCTTTATCATCGAATTAAAAGTCATTTTTCCTGCGCATTCGGGACATCTTGCCATTAAATTTCACGGATGTAAACTAATTTTTATAAAAATAGAAGTTAATCATACCTAAACTATTTATGGCTTGAGTATGGATTGAACAAAGATTTATTGAAGATTTTTAATCATTTTCAAGGAATTATCGCAAATGATAATTAAAATTTATTCATTTTAATTTAGATATAATATTGGAGTTCTTGTTAAAAATTTCTTTTAATTTAATTTTAAAAAAAAATCATAATCATTAGAGCTTAAGGAACATTTATATGATCCATATCATATTTAATTGGATTACCCGTCAATTGTAACTCTTTTAAATTTGGCAAATTCAGTAGCGAAATTGGCAATTCTTTTATTTTATTGTTGTCTAAGGAGAGGAATATTAAGTTCGTTAAATTTTTCATCGAAGAAGGTATATTTCGAAGATTGTTATTTCTAAGATCTATTTCTTTTAAAGAAAGCAAGTTTCCAATTGACTTGGGTAACTCTGATAAACCACAATTCACGATGTGTAATACTTTTAAATTGGTAAGCTCGCTGATTTCAGCGGGTAGGTTCTTGATATGAAGGCTTGAAAGGTACAGCTCTTCGAGATACTTAAGTTGAAGTATTTCAATCGGAAAACCCTTTAAAATA
>JAEOUI010000374.1 GCA_016839425.1 Promethearchaeota archaeon | reverse complement strand
GCGCATTGGATTATAGCGTAGAGCGACTTGTTTCAATCCTGCGGTTGACAAAGATTCTTGACGACAGTAACTTCCCATATTATTTCGATCCAAAGTGTGATATGGGATTCAAACTCGCTAAAAACCATGTGAAAACGAAAGTCGAACAACAAGTCATGAATTTCTTGCTCAAGAACCAGAATTTTAACTCCCAAATGCTTGCAGAAAGTTTAGTAAACGAATTAGTTTTCGAAATGAAAGTATTTCCCGAGGAGTTATTCCGCCAATATTACGAGTTAATTTTTGAACTCGTTGAAGAAAATCTCAAGGACCAGCACTACATGGAATTCATACAACTTCAAGAAAAATATTTCATATAATCTCCCTT
Source organism: Promethearchaeota archaeon (assembly GCA_016839425.1). The sequence continues at coordinate 3,115 of JAEOUI010000374.1, read as the reverse complement.
TTTAAATATCTCATTTTAGATCAAAGCTCTTTCGTTTATTCTAATAAATTCAAAATTTATATAGGTTGAAATGAAATTTTTTAAAATAGCAGACAAAATACACATTTACAATAATATTTTAATTAGATAGATTTTTTCAAAAAATATTCACAAAAATTATGTCTTAACTTATAAATATAATTTCTGTGGACAGATATTAATCCAAAATTTAGTCAATAATTCAAGGCGAAATAAAATTTATTGCTCAAAATGTGGAAGAAAAACGAAATCTGATAAGGCTAGGTTTTGTTCATATTGTGGTTCTCCTATCAATGGAAACCAAAATAACGCACCACATCCAACACCTCAAACAATAACGAATCACCAACATCGTGACGATTATAAATATTGGGACGATAGCCAATACGATCTATCCGACGAAGACGAATATTACGAAGAAGACGAGGATTGGGATCAGGATGATAACGACGACTAATATTTTGATTTTTATTTAGAAATTAATAAAATATGAATACTAATGATTCGATGTAAATTTTGTGGAGAAGAACTACAGGAAAAATTGGGATATTGCATCCGATGTGAAATAGTTTAAATTTTTCAGGAAAAAACACGCGGTCAAAATCAATTAATGAATTTAAGGAAAGACCGTGCCCTCATTGTAGAAAATTGATACCTCAAAACAATACTTAATGCTGATATTGTAATAATATAGCCGACGAATCATAATTGGAAAAGTATTAAATGTTCTTGGATCGTTAAGCATTACTATATCAAAACAAATGAGTTATATTTTAATCGGAGTTATCATTTTCTTTATTTTCGTTTTTGCATCGCTCATTGTCATAACTGGAAATTGGCGTTGCATCGATGATTGTCTTAGATGCACTTGCGATCGCGGCTAATGAAGATTACTTATTTTCTTGGTAAAAAATAGATGCATTTATTAATGTGATTCATTCTATTATTTATCAAAGGGTGTTTTTAATTACCTTAATAAGATTAAATCCTGTTTGGTGATATTTCATTTATTGTAAATTTTGCGGAAACGAACTTCCTGATGGCTCGAGTTATTGCATCCAATGTGGAAATAAATTAAAGCCTAAAAAAAAAGAAATTAGAGAAGTGGACAATATCGATTGGATTGAGAAAGATCGACAACATGTTCTTAATCTTGATTCCAATTTGGATGATGTAGAAGCAGACGAAATTTATTGGGAAGAAAAAAGTGAATTCGAAGCTAAATTGCTTGAAAAGAATGATTCAGTATCCATCGAGAATTTAGAATCAATTAAAGGATCAAAAAAACAAGCTTGTCATAAATGTGGAAGAAAATTACCATTAGATAAAACCTATTGTTGGTATTGTGGCACTATATTTGATTTGGATGATCAAAAAGAGGGTAGAAGAGAATCTTCGAGGCAATCAAAAGGAGATTATAAAACTTCTTATCTGATAGGAATTAATGTTATATTGGCAATAGTTGGCATATTATTAATCGTCTTTGGCGTACAAGTACATGGTATGTCCGAACCAGCAGGAACGACAATGATTGCTATTGGTGCCATCCTTCTCGTCTTGATCGCTCTTGAAATCGTTATAGCATCTCATGGAGAGTGTTTCTATTCCTTATATTGCTTAAGATTTTCCGATTGCGATGGAGATTGCGATTGTGATTGTTGATTGAAATGTTAATAGATTTATTGATGCGTTCGGTGATATTACATATATTGTGAAGTTTGCGGAACTATTATTCTAAGGGGTGAAAAATATTGCATTCGTTGTGGAAATAATTTAAAAATTCAAAAAACAAAAATTCATAAAAAACAACATCATATTGAAATAGCAGGTTCAGATCTTGAAGAAAAAATACAATTACAAAAAAATCTCGATTCGCACAATGATCATTACCAAGAATCTAGGGTTGATTCAAAAATAAGAACTTGCCAAGCTTGTAAGAAGGAGATACCTCAAGGGAAAAATCATTGTTGGTATTGTGGAAAAAAAGTTGACGATTCAAAATCTTCGACATATTTGAATCTTAAATTAATAAATTACGAAAAATCTTTCTTTATTCAATATGTTGCATTACTAGTTGTGGGCGTTATGCTAATTGTATTTGGTATTTTAATACATAATTATTTCGAAGCAACGGGTATTACAATGATTACTATTGGAGTCATTTTTTTGGTTCTTTTCTTTATTGAATCCTTGATATTTACGAAAGGAGAAATCTTAGCTGATCCCGCTTGTGATTGTGATGATGATTGTTGTTTAGTTAGCAATTTATAAAAATGATTGGAAATGATAAAACAAGTTAAAATGTCAAAAAATTCTCAAGACCGAATAATAATAAAACAGCTAGCACATCACGACCCAAACAAGGAAGATTTCGAAAAACATGTAATTTTCATTTTTAATCGAGCAGTTTGCTTGGGATGTTTTGCTTTTTATTCCGGAATTATTATTGCACTCGTCTTGTGTAATATTTTCTATTCGTACATTAAATATTTCTTGAGCATCGAAGTAATTTTTTTGATATTTATTTCAAGCTGGATGCCATCAATTTTTCAATATTTGATTCAAGCGCTAAAAAAAAAGGCAATTTTTAGTAGAAAAGTAAAATTTTTCACTCGATTTCTATATCCAATTGGGAGCATTTTATTGATTTTCAAATCTATGCTTATCGGTTTTATCGTAGCAATACCTGGGGGATTATTAATTTTACTAGTGAGAAAATTGTACTATAAAAAAAAAAAGAACTTTTAAGTTTCGAAAAAATCGATATCTTCTAATAGAGAATATAGCTTGGAAAAAAAGCCCGTCAATAAGTTGATTTCTTTCTTAGAAGAAAGTGAACGCTCAATTAAATTCTTGAAAGCAAAGTGCATCCGTTCTTCGATAAAATGTTCAAACCGTAATTTTTGCGTGTTTTTTTTAAAAAAATCGTACAGTAATAGCCGATCTTCCTTTTCCGCTAGCAAAACGGGTTTTTTGCCCCTACCAATGCCAATATCGTGGGTTTTTTTAAAAAGCTCGTAAAGAATGATGGAGCAAGCGTGAGATAGATTCATGGTAGGATAATCGTCGCTCGTGGGAATCCGAATTGTAATGTCAG
>JAEOUI010000578.1 GCA_016839425.1 Promethearchaeota archaeon | reverse complement strand
TTCCCCTCCAGTAAACATAATTGCAGGTGGCGGTATCGGTTTTCCTCTAAAATGGGCCATAATTCGATCAATATCTTCTAAAGAGGGCTCAACCCATATTCCAGATTTCTCTACATTAGCGTAACAAAAGTTACATGCAAAATTGCAGCGATTAGTTAAATCAATTAGTGCTAATGAGCACGTGGAGATATGTTCTTCACATAATCCACAATTATACGGGCATCCCCGAGGATCTTTAGCTAATCCTCCAATCATATCGGGAGGATTGGTTTCACCATCTTTCTCAAAACTCCATACAACGTTGCCATTTTCATCCTTTTTAGTATAATGCGTCCATTTATAATATTTTGCAGATGAACTAAGTTTATCTTTAAAATCTTTCTTACATTTTGGACAACGTTTTTTCATAAAAATTTCATCATTTTCTTCCACGATTTCCGCATCAATTTTGTCCATGCATTCTGGACAAATACTTTTAGTCTTTTGATAATATTTCTCGTTTATAATTTCTGTTCCGTCTAAGTGATACATTCTTTTCTATCTCCTAGAGTATAGATCTTTGATAAAAAAATAGATTAATCAATTCAAAACTGTTCTAATTTAAAAACATTTTTATACATTTCAAAGTATTAAGTATATACCAAATAGTCTTAAACAACAATGATGTGAAGTGGATATTCAATTCAATTATTTATCAACTTTTAAGAACTCATTTTCAATTATTTTAATAATTGAAGTATTATTGAGCACCAAATTTTTCTGAAAAGATTTTGAAGAAAAAAACTTAATTTCTCGTAATTATACATTCTAGCAAATCATTAGCGCTCTGTTTTAAAGTTTGTAATTTTAAATTCCATTTTACCTGATCGTGCACAATAAATCTTATATTATCCCTTGAAGTGCGCTCTGAGCGAATTAATTCCCTAGCTAATGTAAAGTCCATTCTTCTTAAAATCGAAAGGATATCCTCGTAATTTTCTTTTGGATTTACAAATACAATATGTTCTCCGTGCGATAAAAGGAACGATTTAGCCGTGCGAAACCCAAGGATCTTTCTTAAAAAATGTTTTAGTTGTTTAAAAGATAATTCGTGAAGATTATTCGTTTTTGGAGCCCCTGCAATCCGTTTATAATTGAATAATAAATCCCCCTTCGTCTCCACGAATTTCGTCAATTCTTCAATAAATTGAGCTTCTACAAGACCACATTCCTCTCTTAGCTGCTGTGATGCCAATATTTTACAATAATCCTCTAATAATTCTAAAGCAGTATCAGCGGAAGCTTTCTCATCATCCAGAATATCCTTAATATTCGATAAATAGGATTTAATCACATCTAGTTCCTGTTTTTTATCTTGATTCGCTTCAATATATTCCCTTATCTTGAGATATAGCCCTCTAATGACTTTCTCGTCTTCAAATGGCGTTCCAATGGCGTCAATTTTGGTTATTACTCCCTCCAAGAACGCCAACACATCACTCAAGCGAGAAAATAATTCTGCCCCTACAAACATGGGATCTTTAGGACGGGATTTCCAATTTGACAAAGCTCTAAGTATCTTCAATAATTCCTTGGTAAATTGATATTCTGGTTCCCATTGCTTCCCTTGATTATCGTATATTTTTTCCTTATTCAGGTAATATAGATCGCGGAGAAATTTGCGCGTTTGAGTCATTAAATTGCTGTCTAACTCTTTCGGTGCTTTAAAGACATATTTATAAAAGTGATAATGGCATAAGCAATGGTGAACTCCGGGAAAGACTTCGGCAATCGCCTTTCTCTGCTTTGGATGCGCATCGGACATGATACCAATCACTTTACTCTTTAATTCAACCTCTATTCGCTGCTTGGCAGCAATCAAGACCTCTTTTATCTGTTTTACAGATTCGCTGGTTATTCGTTTAGCGTGGATCTTCAACCCTGTAACATCATCTCGCGCGGTGTAAAGAGGCGGATTACCCTTTAAAGGCTGCATTCCATCGATAGTAAGGAGTACCCCGCCATT
>JAEOUI010000373.1 GCA_016839425.1 Promethearchaeota archaeon | reverse complement strand
CAGGAAAAGAAACCCAAACATTAATGCCGTTCCAAGTAGGAACATGATGGATAACTTGAACAGGAGGCGTACGATCTTATAACTCTTGTTTAGATTCATTACCTTTAGTTCTTCTTTTTCGTAGGGATCTCTATTGATATAGATGTGGAAAAAAACCAAGCACGCGCTGAAACCTACCGTGTAAATAATGCCTAAAAAAGAGAAGGTTGATGCTTCAGTTAGCTTCACAAAAATAATGACGAGAATTGAAAATATTAATAGTGAAAGGTACAGGAGTTTAAACACATCTAACCTCTCGGATCTTCCGTGTTGATATGCTGCCATTAGGATATTAGATATGATAAATCCAATCATGACGAAACCAATTGAAGTGAGCTTTAAAGCTAAAAAATAAAAAATTATTTGCATGACAACGCCAAAAAAACCTAAGACGCTGAAATAAACGACTCTCCTGACGTTCCAGAACTTTTTATTTTTCTTGTTTAGAACATCAACAAATAACTTCAAAGGAATGGGCTTTCTTGAGCTAAAACTATTGTTATAGAAAACAAATCCAAGAGAGATTGCTAAGAAAAATATACCGCAAGCGAAAAATCTTAAAAATATAACCGTGAGAACCGAAACATCGTTAAACAAGTGTGAAACAACGACGGGAATGAGACCCCATAAAACATTTGCTGCCAATAAAAGTAAATTCTGCTTATTTTGCATATGATGAGATAATAATGGCTTTCATGATTTTTAAATAGTGTTTATTCTTTCTCTATATCAATAACCTTTTCATTAGTTAAGGAATGCTTGTGAACGATCATGTAATTTAATTAATCAATTCGTCTTGGGACTAATATCTTTCATTCCCTTCACCTATTTCTAATACTACAATAATTCAAATGCTCAAATAATTATAAATTGATTAGAGCGAGCGTTTTAATACAAAAATTTGCCATTGAAATTTGCTAATTAAACTAATTGTTTTTCTTTGCTTAAGAGGTGATTTATACAATAAATTTTAAAAACAATAATTTCTAATATGATATTATTTAAATAGTTAAAAGAAAAAATTTTTAACTATTCGAAATAAAATCAAACAATAAAACAAAAATAGTGAAGAGTTCACATGTCTATAGACCAGATTAATAGTCAAATCAGTGCTAAACAAGACGAAATCACGAAAATTGAAGAGGAAGCAGCGAAGAAAAACGCTTCTGCCGAAAAAGAAGTTGAAGCAGAATACGATTCTCAAATTAACGCTGCCGAATCCACATTAGCGAAAGAACAAGGCTTGTTAGATGAGGCAACCGAAAAGGCTGCCGAATGGAAAAACACCTTGAAAGAAAGAAAAGTCTCAGCCAAAACCGCAGCTAAAGATGTAGCGGGTTTGAAGAAGGCAAAAGGCGCGGCCTTGAAAGCCAAGTTAAAAGAAATCAGCGCTGAAGAAAAGGCAAGCGTAAAAGCCGTACAATCTGAAATCAAAGCATTAAATAGCCAAAAGAAAGCTTTAGAAAAGCAAATGGCTATGGAAGAGTAAGATAGTTTTTCCACATCAAATAAGGATTATTATTAATTTATTATTGTTTTTCTTTTTTTTTTTTCTATTTTTAAATGACATAAATCTTGTAATTTTGCGTTTTACACCAAATATTACCGTTTTTTAAAAAGAAGAGTTGAACCCTATCAACAGTTCAATTACTAAATGAATGGACGGAACACTAATTAACAATTAATTGGTAATTCCTGTCCTTTTTTATTCAAGAAATCTTTTAATTTTGTCGGTTGGATCTTAAGTTCGTCGTATAACCAATTCAACAACCTCAATCTTGAGTTGTAAATTTGGAGTTCTTCTTCGATCAAGTCTATTTCCAGTTAAACTCACCTTTTATCGCATTGCTTTATATAAAAACATGATTACGACGATTATTAGGTTGAGTAGTACTGTTGTAGTACGACAATAACATCAAGCACGAGGAGATAGAACTTACAAGGCGTTTAGGAATCTATATAGATGCAAAAAAAAGGAAAGGCAAATTAGAATTTATATTGAATATTTTCTTGTTTTTCGAGATACAGGTCATTTACAATGACGATGGTTTTTAATGTTTTTCGTTCTTTTGTCTTAAAATCAATTTCTTGAATTTCAAGAATTCCCTCGTCGTTTTTTGGAATATACGAAAAAATCTCTTTTAAGACGTCTTCCATTGAGTAGCGATTTATTCTCAAGTTCTTTTTTTGAACCCCTT
>JAEOUI010000372.1 GCA_016839425.1 Promethearchaeota archaeon | reverse complement strand
TTTTTAATTTCGTCAATAAATTCAAGGATTAATTCTTTTAAAGAAATGAGCTTTTTAAAAGAAGTGGGTAAAGATATTTTTCGCAAGTTCTTGAATTTAAGACGTCGTAAAGATTTAAGGTTATTAATGTCTTCTGGGAGGCTTCGCACGTCTAGATTGATCTTACGGATATTTTTCCCATTACGATAAATTTTAAATCTCATTGGATCAAAAGTAAAAAAACAATTATCAATCTCCAAATCTTCAAAATTTTCCATTTTAATAAAGGATGGTGGTAAAAATATGTTTAATATACCACGAAAGCTAATTCGCTTTAGATTCTTGAGATTCTGGAACACATCTGGTAGTTCTAAATCAATGAAATGTTTAACATTATCAGAATAATATTCAAATTCGAAGATTTCTAAAGCGTGAAGGCTTCCAAAGCATTGTGAAAAATCTTGAAAGGTACAGTTGACAATTAATAAATATCTTAAATATTTTAAATCTCCAAAATTTTCTGGAAACTTCACAAATTCTATATCAAAAAGAACCAACATTACAACATGATTCTCCTCGTACCAAAACGCAAAAAAATCTATAAAATCAAATTGTTTAACCATCGTATCATAGTCGCTATTAAAAGGAATTGGTTGGGCAACATGTCCAATTATATCTTCTAATGCCTCTAAGACTAATGCCTCATCGTCCTCAAGCGTTACACCGTTATATTCTTTCATGGTAGATTTTATCCAATTGTCTTTTAACATATTTACATTTTTGTTCTTATATAAGGCTTGGGTTCTTCAATAATAATAAATTAAATTGGAGACTGAAGACATTAAAGTGATGTTACAAATAATATGGAATGAAATACAAAACGCATAAGCTTAAGCATTAGATTGCTTCTATTTGAAACCCTTTTTTCTTTTTCAATTTATCAGAAACGGAATTTAAACAATAATCACTGATTTTTAAATAATTCAATTTTAGACATTGATTAAGGTGTATTCAATAAGATTCCTTCTCATTCTTTCTTTTTTAGATCTTACTTCTTTTCCTATTTTGCTTTTTTCCTTTAAATATAACTAAAGTATCAATATCACGAAGTTGACATGACTACGATAGAAAAAATTGACGAACAAGACCTTGAAGTCGAATGGGACCTCACGATCCTCGAAAATAGCATAAACCAAGCGATTGAAACCCTTGACTACGACCAAGCGCTCCTGCTAATTAAAAAAGGATTAAAACTATCAAAAAACACTCAGAGTAAAAAATGGATCGCGGTCTTTCAAAATTTAGTGTCGGAAGTTGAGATTTTAATCTCAGATTTGGACAATAAAAGTCTCATTAATGAGAGTGAAAGTGAAAAGATATATAATGGTGAGCAAGAAGGGGTCATAAAAGAAATTAATCAAGAAATCATTTCCTCTCAAGAGCCTTTCTTGGTAAGTGTAAAAAAAGGAAATGCCGCTATTAGCCAAATAACGGGTATTGGAACTAAAACCGCCAATTTATTGAAAGAAAACGGAATAAATACCGTAAAAGAGTTGGCTTCGAAAAAGATCGAGCATTTATGTTCCATAAGAGGAATAGCAGTTAAATCCGCCGAAAAATATATAAAGGAAGCCAAGAATTACATGAAACAAGAAAGCTTGAGCAATTACATGCCTACACAATCTCAGGTTATTAATGAAGATACAAACACGAGAGAAAAAAAGGAAGACTTAAACGAAAATATTGAAGCTGATGAATTTGAAATAAATGACAGGTATAATGCATTTGAGACCCCCGAGGATCCAATGATGGATGGGATCGAGATCGTTGAATCAATCGACTCAATTGAAAGCAAATCAGAGGAAACAGTACTTCCAGAATTTAGGATTGGTGATTTAAGTGAAGGAGATATTCGTGAAACAAAATTTAATAATCGACAAGAAAGTAGTTTAAATAATCTTGATTCATTTAGTCGTGTGGCTTCGAAGGATTCGGAGTACGAAGGAGAACAGCTAAACTGGAAATTAACAACGGAAGCGATAAAACGGATTGAAAAAAAGCTTCAATCCTGTGGTTTTTCTCTAATTCCAGCAAAAAAAATAAAATATAAAGAATTTTTCGATATAGTCGATGTCATTTGCATAAAAAGCGTAAAACTATCTGATTTGATGGATCTAGCCCTCATCATACCGATCAAGCTTTCCAAAGCCCTGGGAGATTTGAAAGTAGGAGAAGACGAGATTAGTTACCTCCCAAGACAAGAAAAATTTCCCTTGCCTTCTTATAAGGAACGACTGTTGGTCGAATCTGGAGCTAAGGCTTTAAAATTGATCTCGAAGAATTTAATTTTCAGTATTAATGAGGAGGGAACCATTCATTCTTACCTCACGAAATATTTTCAAGAAGAACTTTCAAGTCAGAAACCAATTTCTTCAAATGTTATGATTTTAAGATCAAATAAATCTGTCATAAAAGTAGTAATGTGTCCGATACTTGTCACTATAGGAGAAGTGAAGTTTCTTGAAGCGTCAACCGTTTCTTTTGCCTATCAGAAAAAGAACAACATTTATGTGGTTCAGGAGTCTCGCTTGGCGGATTTATTGGATTACTTGGAAGAAAAGATCCTTATCACTAATTCTCTTGATAAAAACGAGTCATTTATAGACGAGTACATCGATAATTGCGATAAAACATTAAAAAGAGCAACAATTTTTTCAGTACCCTTTTCGCTGTTTGGAATGGGATTGCTTTCCTTTACGGTCATAAATCGCTCAATACCATCATCCATACTATTTATGGGTGTTGGGATGATGATATTGATGATAACAGGATTAGGTTATATCTCGTATTCTTATATTCAAAATCGCCGAAAATTAATGGAACATCAAAACGACGGAAATAATGCGCACACCTTAAATATTGACGATTCAGACTTGATTTTAATCGCCGATCGCTTAAAAGGGAACCTTTTAGGACAATTTGCTTACGAATATGGCCTAAATGCTGATAATTTCGAGCTTTTATCCGAGGAGGAAATAAAGAATTCATTAAAAGCTTGCGAGGCAAAAGCCGAAAGAAGAGAATTTTTATCTTACAAGAATGAGCTCATGAGCGACCTTGACGACGATTTAATCCGAAAATACGGAAAATTCTTGGAGGATTGATTGACCATTGGATGAAAAGTCGGGAAGCGGTTTAACAGGCTTTTCTAAATCGCTTTTTTTGATTGGAGCCGGGCTTTTATTTATTTCGTTTTTCTTTGACTGGTATCAATTTCAAGCTTTTACCAGCGAAGGAGTGCTCATTGCAGATTGGACTCTCAATTTATTTACTGGATGGAGATCTAGTTTTTTATCGAGAATTGAACCAAACGAGAGTTATAGGCCGACCACCCTTCTTGAAGGTTTACTAACTAGCGTTATTGCCATATTGTTCATATTTATTTCTATATATGGAATTGCTTTTATGACGATCGAAAAAACAAACTCAACCAGACGAACTCAACCATTCGCATATTGTAATTTAGTGCTATTAACTTTAAACGGGTATTTCTT
>JAEOUI010000371.1 GCA_016839425.1 Promethearchaeota archaeon | reverse complement strand
GATTTCAAGCTTTACATCGTAATTAAGTAAAAAAGCAAAAAATATTATTCTATCCTTACTTTATTCTATTAATTCAGAGATTTAAAATCGTGATTGTCATGGATAATCCCTTCCTAAACTTTGCCTACTTGCCAACATCCCAAAAAGTGCTCGATATAGCATTTAAAAAAGCAATGAGAAGTTCCGCACAGGTTTCTGCTAACGCCCCCATCCTCATTAAGGCAAAAAAAAAGGAAGGAGAAAGGATCAAGGTAGCCATAAAAGTCATCATTGATAAGATATTAAAGATCATTAAAAGCGTCCCTATAATTGACGAACTTCCCGATTTTTATCGAGAACTCGCATCGATCCTCGTAGATGCGGATGAGTTAAAATTAACTTTAGGAAAACTAAATGGAATATTACCAGTTTTAAGCAAGATTGAACGAGAATCTATCAAGCATTTGAATAAAATCGAAAGACCAAAAGAGGGAGACCAAATTAGAAGGGCCACATTTGGAAGAGTTTCGTCAATCTTATACAAACAAGACAAGAATTTTAGCTACCTCAACGAGATAAGGGGCGCTTTACGAAGCATTCCATCATTAGATTATACGCAACCGTGTGTTGTTTGTGCGGGAGCGCCGAATGTTGGAAAAAGTAGCCTTGTAAAGCTTATATCAACTAATAAAAAGATTGAAGTTCAAGAATATCCGTTTACAACGAAAAAATTAATTCTTGGACACTTGATCATCGAGAAAAGGTTTGATGAGATTCGGGTCCAAATAATGGACACGCCTGGCATTTTAGATAGACCGATGTCAGAAAGGAATGCCATAGAATTACAAGCAATTTTAGCATTAAAACTCATCGCAGATATTATTTTATTTGTATTTGATCCAACCCCATCTTCGGGTTACAGCGTGGAATCTCAATTAGATTTATATCAAGAAATTACCCAAAATTTTTCAAAAGAAGGAAACATAGAAATCATCGTCGTCTTGAACAAGATGGATTTAGCCAAGGAGGACGAAATTAATTACATTTTAGAAAGGATTAATTTAAAAAAAGAAAATATATTCATAACGAACGCATTAACGGGAGAAAACTCCGATAATTTAGTCCAGCACTTGTTAAAGAGATTTGAATGATGAAGGATTCAATAATCTTGGGCTTAGATATTGGTGGTGCAAACACTAAGACCGCAATTATTAGATTTAAAGACGAAAAAATCATAAATACTTATTCTTATATCGAATATTTTCCCTTTTGGGAAAATACTTTAAAAGATATTCCAAACATGTTAAGAAGAGTTACTGAAAAATGCACGCAAGATTTTAATATTGACAAGAATATAATCAATTTCATTTGTGTTTCTATCACAGCAGAACTCTCTGACGCTTTTCAAACCAAAAAAGAGGGCGTTTTAACGATACTTGATGCTTTAGAAAATGTTTTCGATAAGCATAAACTACTCTTTGTTAGCAATACGAACGAATATCTTAAAATTAACGAAGCCAGACGAAATCATACAAAAATTGCAGCTGCGAACTGGGTTTCAACAGCTTTATTTTTAGGTCATTTTGAACCACAGTGCATTCTAATAGATGCCGGATCAACAACCGTTGATATAATTCCAATATTTGATTCAACCCCCATATCAGCAGGCAAGGACGATGTTTCACGTATCATGCACCACGAATTAGTTTATACGGGAGGGTTGAGGGCAACAATTCCATCAATTAGCCATTTCGTGCCTTATAAAGGTAAGGATTTGAGAATATCGTTTGAGAAATTTGCTTTAATTGCGGATGTGCACCGAGTATTAGATAATATAACAGAAGAAGAATATTTTATCGACACGGCAGATAATCGGTCGAAATCGATTGATAATTGCTATGCTAGACTTGCTCGAGTGATATGTCTTGATAAAGACAGCATAACGCGAAAAGAACTTGAAACGATTGCTTTATATGTGTATAATGCCCAATTAAGGATAATTTCAGATGAATTAAAGGCTTTTTTGAACGAATTGAAGGAAAGAAAACCATTTTTCATTAAAGAAGACCTTAAATTTGTCATTACAGGTTTGGCTAGTGAATTTTTAATTAAAAAAGTATTAGAAATGTTAGGAATTCGCAATATATTTAAATTTGAAGATATCGTACAGATCCCCGAGCGCGTTAGTTCTTCGGCCATTGCTGTCGCGTGTGCATACTATTATACTTCTTTGGGTGATATATAATAAATACTCATAAAGTAATAGTTGCAAAGATTGGGGGTGCAATATTAGAAACACCTGATAACTTGAAAAGCACGATAGATCAGTTCCATATCTTGATAAAAAAAGGGGTAATATCATGTGTTATTCTCGTTCCTGGTGGAGGAACCAGGGCAAACTTTGTAAGAGATTTAGATAAGAAATTTGGTCTTGGAGATGATCTCGCCCATTGGATGGCGATTTTTGCGATGAATCAAAACGGTTTTGATGCGTGCGAAAATAATTCGAGTTTAAAATGTATAAAAGCCATAAATCGCTTGAAATTTCATTTAAAGAAAGGAAATCTAGAGAATATACTCATTTTCCTTCCTTACGAATGGTTGCGCAGTAATGACATCCTTCCACATTCCTGGGATGTTACATCGGATTCGATAACAATTATTTTGGCCAATGAATTAGGATTGACGGAGTGTTTTTTGATTAAAAATATTGATGGAATTTATGTTAAATCAGTGGGAGGCAATGTTATTAAGCAAGAGTTTTCTTCGAGTGAGTATCGAACTTCTGTCGATAAAAATAAATTAACGAAATTAAACAATAATACTAACTTCATAAAATCTTCAAGACCAATAGACGATTATATTACGACGCTTATTGACAAATATAAAATTTCTTGCACTTTAATTAATGGTTCTTGCTTAAATTCTAGAATTTTAAAATATTTTAATAACTCGACTATTCAAGAAAAAGTATTCACCAAGATCTATTCAAATCTTTAACAAAATAATATATTATAACAATTTAAATGAATTTGCAATTAAAGATATGAATACGGACTAATTATAAAATTGTAAATTTATATATACTTCTTAGTGAAATTAATTATAGTATTTGATTTTTCAAAATTGAAATTGTAATGTAAAATTATTTAACAATCTCGAACGAAGCGATCGTGACGACTCTAGCTGTAAACACGAAAGGAATAAAAAATCTCATATTGCAAGGAAATTATGAGAAGGCGGCCGAGAATATTTTTGAATTAATCGAATCGCAAACTGATTCGGAAATAATTTATAAGAGTTTAAGCCTTTTAAATCAAATTTGCGATAAAACACCCACTATTGCACTCGATGTCGTGAATCATGCTTCAAAATTCATAAATAACAGCGATTCGTGGATTCGACTAGTAACATTGGAGATATTATACCAGATTTCAATGTATAGACCTAATTTATTAATCGAGCACATTACTAAAATTAAGGGGAGGTATTACGATCAAGAAGCCATCGTCCGGAGACTGGCAGTCAAGATTGTAGGTAATCTCATCATATCATTGCACATTGATAGAAGTGAATTACAGAAAATGATAGATGAATTTACTGAAAAATTAATGGACAATGATTGGAAAGTAAAGCTCAATGTCATTAAAACCTTGCAAAATATTCTTAATCAAGACTATACCAAATTAAAAGATTTAGAACCACTTCTCTCCATTGCTATTCTCAACTTGCGCGACGAGGACGACGATGTTGCCCGATCAGCTGCGGAATTACTAAAAATTCTAAGCACCTATTTCTTGTCGAAAGACAAGATTTTTTATGTTCTTTTAAACCTCCTTTATAACGAAGAATCTCGAGTAAAAGAACTAATTATTTGGTTATTTGGAGAAATTGGGAAGGAAAAATCGTCAGAAGTCATACCAATAATACCAAAACTCATAAAACTTTTGGAAGAAGACGAATATCGTATACAGATAAAAGTTATTGACGCCTTAGTGAGTATTGCAGAAAATAATTTCGATCAAATTTGGGCGAATCTCATTCACGAGCTTTTAGAGACCAGCAATAAGGAACATAGGGCTAACTTGATACACGCTCTGTATCACTTGAGCCAAAAGAAAATCGGCACGATATTTAATTACATTTTTGATGAGTTAGAAAATCCATCGGAAAACATACGAGATGGGATTGCTTTGGTTTTGAAGCGATTGTTTGAGGAATATCAAGTTGAAATCGAAAACGAAATAATCAAGATATTATACAAGTTAGATTCGAAATATTGGAGGGAAAGACTAAAAACTATAATGCTCCTTCAAAACATTTGTTTCATATTAAACAATAAGAAAATTACCGTTTGGACAACTATTGAATTACAAAAAGCGTTAGAACGTGAAAGAGATTCTGATGTTAAAAAAGAATTAATTTCTGCACTCAATAAAATCAAGGAAAGGTTTAAAAATATTGAGGAGAAAATTAAGCAAATCGAGCAGCAATTAGAAATCTTGAGGGAAAAGATCGTTAAATTTCAAAAAATTCCCGCAGAATTCCGCGAAGAACTTAATTCTAATATAAAAGAGTTTAAATTCAATAGTACAGAGAATGAGTTAAACAAGTTATACAACCGAATTATAAAGAAAATTAATAAGTTCCACAAGGAAATAAATAAGTTTGAATACAAAAGACTTGCCTTTGAATTAATCGAAGAATGGGAAGAAACAAAGATTCAAATAATAGAGGAGCTTGGTATTATTAAGGGATTCATTTCGGAAATATGCGCAGAAAGAAAAGAGGAATTTATTAAAGAATTAGACCAAAAGATAAAGCTTTTAAACGATAGGATTGGCGTCTTAGAAGCAAAATTTGAATATATTAAGGAATACGATTTTGAACATAACATTGATAAATTATTATCCGGAAATAGTTTAGAAGACGAATTCGAAGAAAAATTCTCATATATCACTCAAATTCGAAAGGACTTATTTAATTTAGACGGAGATATCAGGGAATTAATGATTAATAACTTAGAGTTTACAGAAATTTTCAAGGAAATATTAAGAAGGTGGATCGCTACCAAGATTAAGTTACAAGAATTTCTAAGCGAGTTAGACAGAAACTTGAAAAGCGTGAAGGAAGGTACACAATTTTCCCAGATTGCTTCAGTTGGAAAAGAGGAACCAAATCAGATCAATGAAGTGCAAACTAAATTTGCTTATCAGATACTCCAAGGCCACATACAAGAACTTATTTCCCAAGGAATAGAGGGTTTTAAGAAAATTAATGATAATTTTGAAAACATTATCTCAAAGATCGAATTTGAAATTAAGAAAAAGGAATTTGCAAGCGCAAAACATTTAATAGAGGTGAATTCGGCTCAGATTCAATCCTTTATCGAGGATATGGAAAGGCAAATCGAGGATTTAATTGGAAAGGAAAAAATACTTCAAGACAATAACTTATTCGATCTTTATATGCGTCCGTATCTTGAAAAATGGAATCAATCAAAAGAATTATTGATAAATAAATTAGGAGCTTTCGAAAATAAAAACGAAGAAAAACTTTTTCTCGCTAAAATCAATCACTATTTGGAAATAATGAATCCTATCACCTTGGACATCCTTTCATCTTATTTAGAAATGGATTTAAAGGAATTAAATTCCAAGATCTTAGGTCTCATCAATAAAAATAAAATTAACGCAAAAATTATTAACGATTCATTAGTATCTCTCAAAATCGAATCAGAATTAAAAACAAACGACCTATTATTTTTTAAGGATATTAAAACAATCGGTAATAAGATATACATCCAATTCAAATTGAGCAACCCAACTAATATATCGTTTAAAGACATTCAGATGTCCTTGACGATTCCTTCGTATCTTAAAATATTGAAAAAAGAGAGCTTTCCAAGATTATTATACCTAAGCGAACTCGGGCAGTCAAAACATTTTAAATTCAAATACGCTTTCAAGATCGGAAAAAATATCAAGAAAGACTTGTCTGCACCAAATGCAGACGAAATCAAGCTCGATATTTATTATAAGGATCAATTCGACATAAGTAGAAAGCGTTCGAAAAGATTAAACCTCCTTCTTACATAATCTTATTTCAAAATAAATAATTATTAATTTTAATCAAGTTTGAAAATATTTGGGTTTCTGATATTTTCTTAATATTACAATTACTGATGTAACCCCCATTCCAATGAAAATGATGACACTATCGTAACCAAAAATTGCATTATTCTGTTGGGGAAGATGAAACCCAGTTGGTCTGAGATTGAGATAGAGCCTTGTTTTTATGGCTATTTCATTAACAGTATATACTGTAACAGGTTGGTTGTATAAGTTATTCTCGTTCAACCATCCATCCCAAAAAAGATTATTATACAAGTATAGAAAGCCGTTATTGTGCGACACAATTTCTGGTAACTCCGCAGCCAATAATTCCTGCATTTGTGATACGATTTTCTGCTGAGCGGTAATATTATTTGCTTGGACTTCTAATTCTTGATAAAGAGCAATATATTCAGGACAATCCCAATTGGAACTATTTTGGTTCCATGTGGAATTTCCCTGAAGAAAACTAAAGAATTTTAAAGGAGTTTGCGTTTGTCTTGGTCCATTAGTTTGCATTACCATATCGAAATTATCGGTCTCGATTGATGGAATGTATGAGTGAAAAAAATCAACATCTGTTGCAACGCATGTGATATTTAAAGCAGAAATGTCTGCTGCCCACATTTGACAAGCAATAGATGTGTCTGCCCAATTAGAAGGATTATAGATAGTGTAAGGACCTAATATTGTTCCTTCGTGACCAGAATCGGTAACATTCCAAATATTTAATATGTTATCGAAATCGGCGTGCTCTTTAAGTATTTCTAATGCTTTTGTGTAATTATAACTTATACAATAAGTTGATTGAACTATCGGATCGTAAACATCATCCATATAAGGACTATCACCGTT
>JAEOUI010000370.1 GCA_016839425.1 Promethearchaeota archaeon | reverse complement strand
GATTATGGAAATTCCCTCGTTTTTAACTTTTGAATTAAAGTCTGGATCGAGATCTTCCATGCAATGTTCTGCCAAAAATTCAGGGTCTGATTTTACCAAGTAGCGCGCTGGAATAATCAAATCGGTGTTTATGTTCTTTTCCTCGTATTTTATCGCTTTTCCTTTCAATAATATCACTCATAAATTATTTAATAATTATAAATAATTGGGAGACGTAATGTATCCCTTAATCGCAGAAGCGGCAGCGACAGCGGGTCCAGAAAGGTAGACTTCGCTCTCAACATGGCCCATTCTTCCCACGAAATTGCGATTGGTCGTTGATATTGCTTTTTCTCCCGCAGCGAGAATCCCCATAAAACCGCCCAAGCAAGGACCACATGTAGGTGTTGAGATGATCGCCCCAGCATCAATAAAAATCTCAAGCAAGCCTTCGTTCAAGGCATCCAAGTATATTTTTGGCGTTCCGGGTATCACGATACATCGGACATTAGAATTTACTCTTTTATTCTTGAAAATTTTAGCAGCTACCCTCAAGTCTTCCAAGCGACCATTCGTACACGAACCAATGACGGATTGATCGATTTCAACCTTCATTGCGTCAACTTCTGAAATTGGTTTACTATTTTCGGGCAAATGAGGAAGCGCAACTTGAGGTTCTAAATTCGAACATTCAAATTCAATAACATCCACATATTCTGCGTCCTTATCGCTATAGTAGGGTTTTTGGCGCGTGAGTGCCGTTCCTAAGTATTGTCCCGTGATGTTATCTAGAGCAATGATTCCGTTTTTCCCTCCAGCCTCGATTGCCATATTACACATCGTGAATCGCCCGGCCATAGATAAATTGTCAATTATTTCTCCCGTGAACTCCATTGCCTTATAAGTTGCGCCATCAACCCCAATCTGACCAATTGTATATAATATCAAGTCTTTACCAGAAATATATTTGCCAAGTTTACCCGTATATACGAACTTTATTGATTCAGGGATTTTAAACCAACATTTTCCTAAAACCATTGCTACTCCCAAGTCGGTCGAACCAACCCCAGTGGAGAAAGCACCAAGGGCGCCGTATGTACAAGTGTGCGAGTCGGCACCAATAAAGATGTCTCCTGCCGATACCAACCCTTGCTCAGGAATTAGACAATGTTCGATACCAACGCGTCCTTGTTCATAATAGTATTCAATATCGTGCTCGTGAGCGAACTCCCTAAGCATTTTACATTGCTCGGCGGAAGCCACATCCTTGTTCGGAGCGAAATGATCGGGAGTCAGAACGATTTTTGACCTGTCAAATACACCCTTTCCCGTACCTTTTACTATTTCGTTAAAAACTTTGATGGAGATAGGTGCCGTGATATCGTTTGCCAAGCATTTATCAATTGTTGCCAAGACGAAATCACCAGCTGAAGGATTTGTTTCTTCGCAATGATCCCTGAGTATCTTTTCCGTTATTGTGAAACCCATATTCTAAACCTTTTATCGTGAGTCTTGAAATGCTGTTAAATTCTCGTATATATGGTGTTGAAATGAACCATTAAATAAAATTTTTTCTTAAAACTGGAAAAAATTGAAAGGAGGTATAAAATTTCTCTTGCACTAAAAAGAGTCTCTCAAAATACTCTAAATCATTTCAATTTTTAATATAGGAACAATCATTTCCTTCAGTATTTGATCAGATTCGGCCCATAAATAGAATAACTTGTTTTTAATGGGTACAATCGCTGCTTTTCCTATTTCCTTGAAATTAGATCCTTCTCTATCAACATTGTCATTCATTATTAAATCAACTTTTGTGAAATATTCCGATTTCCGAAATTCCTCGGCATTTGTTCCCATCTTGAATACTGGGAATTCCATATTATCAATTTCAATAACATCGTCAATAAGTTGAAATTCTTTTATATCAAAAAAGTAGGATTTCATGTCTTTTGTCTTCCTTTTTAATCTATTGATAAAAAATTGTAATGCATTTCTATCGTTTCCAATATTATAATCAAATATAAACAAATGATAACTATTATCCTTCAAGTATCGCGCGTGTGGTGCATACAACATGCAATCGTATACAATATAATCTAAGAGCGGCATGTCTTTTCTTATTACTACTGATTTAACTTTCCATCCATTCTTCACGAGTGGTTTAAAATATGGTTTGATAAAATGGTCAATTTCCTCGTATTTTAATTCAATTCCATCAGAATAAATCTTATCCAATTCATTTGAATGAGTTATCATCATTTGCTTTAAAGATTCAAGTTCTTTTTGTTTTATAGCAATTAATTTATTATAATAATCCGTAGGCTTCGTTCCAATGAAAATTGTAGCGTTTTTTGAAGTATCTGCTTGTCCACTTTCCATTACTACCCCAATATTAACAAGTTTTCGTAATGTTGAATAGATCGTGGTCCTTTTCATATTTGCTGGAAGGGAGTGGATTAGTTCCTTAACTATGTTTCCCCTATTTCCCGACTTTAAAAGCGTAAAATACACCAACGCCTCCTTATAATTCAAACCCGTATTTTGAAGGATTTCAATAAGATTTTTTTCCTTCTTGAACTGACTCATCATGATCTAAAATTCTTGATCGCATTTAAAGATTTGTCGAACTGTTTTCGACACGATAACATTTATAACACAAGAGGGATATTGCATTATTATCAACATATTATATTATAAAACCTAACAAATTCTGGATGTATTACCATGACTAATATAACTTTTAAAAAGATTCATTTTGAAAAATATCATGGACTAGGAAACGATTATATTCTCATTAATGATATTGACTTGGCTCTTCCCGAGGAAAAAAAAAGCGAGCTTGCTAATAAATTATGCCAATTCCATTTTTCGATAGGAGCAGATGGATTAATATTCGTTTGTAAATCAGAAAAAGCAGATATTAGGATGAGGATATTTAACGCCGATGGCTCCGAAGCAGAAATGTGTGGTAATGGAATCCGATGCTTCTCAAAACACATCTACGAACGCAATATTATAAAAAAGGAAGTGTTAAGAATTGAGACTCTCAAAGGTATCATAATTGCTGAATTAAACATACAAGATGGAGAAGTAAAAACTGTAAAAATCGACATGGGCGCACCAGTCTTAGAGTGCGATAAAATACCAGT
>JAEOUI010000369.1 GCA_016839425.1 Promethearchaeota archaeon | reverse complement strand
ATTTTATTAATTATTTTGACTCAGATCTTTCAATTAACCATTTTTTTTTATTATTTTACAACAATCTTTTTTATATCATGCGTTATTTTTGCTTTTTTATTTCCAATTTATATTTTAGTTAATATATCAATCAAGATTATGAGAAAATATTTAATTTAAAATTAGGAAAAATAAAATATAAAAAAGAAAAATAATAATGTTTCGATCTTTAATCCTTTCGAAACATATAATATATGTAAATAAACCCGAAATCAAAAGCTATGAATATCACAACAAATGCCCACGCAATTAGAGGCACATTGTAGGTAGGTATGAAATAGAATATGATAGTAATCACAATTGCAATCGTGAGCCAAGCCATTTGCATTTCGACGACGATTTGAACTTTTTCCCAATCAACCCTCTTCCACGCAATTATCGAAGCAAATCCCGAAGCAACAAATGCTGAGCCTAAAATTCCTAACATTGAAGGATCAGAACCCCATTGAGATGCCGTGATAAACCATTCCCCAAAGAAAATCAAGATTATCCCAAAAATTACCGCAAAAAAAGCGTAAACGAAGAAAATAATTTCCAAAAACCGTTCTTTTTCCATTGTGTTTCGTACCCTTAAATTATTATTAAGTTTTATAAAAAAGTGTTAATTAAGATGTAGGCTATGGATGTATATAAATTTTTTACATCATTGTCCGAATTGATATTTTTCTTCTTCTAACAAAAATTATGAATATCTTTATCATCATTAGTCAAATTAGCTCAATAGGTTTTGTATTCCAATGAATTTATATACAAAGATATTATTTTATTTTTTAACAGAATTTTTGCTAATAAGAAGCAACTTATTGAATATATATTTGAGAAGGTAAAACATATGAAAATTAGATATGGGTCTATGATCCTTTGGGGCATTTTGAAAGCCATTTTTTACCTCGTTCTGCCTTTAGTGCTTATTTGGGTTTTAGAATCCTATAATATAATGCAAGTGAGCACCGAATTCAAGGTCGTTTTAATTATACTTGGTGTTATTGGTACGATCTTGGCTGTTAGTACCCACATATTCGAAAGAGACACGCCAGAACACGGATACACGAAGATAATTGATTCTGCATACTCTGCTATATTTACTATCTTTGTTTTTGGAGGATTTTCCCCCGATGTCAAGTTCGGAACATTTATTATCACATACGAAGGAGCTGTAGCGAGCGTGAGAATACAAATTTTTGCTTACTTGTTCCTCATCGGCGCATTGTTTAGCCTCGCCAGGCACATAGTCAGAACCATCGAACTTTTAAAAGACAAGAAGTACCACATCACGATCAAGCGAAAATTCCAAGCCAGCACGGTATTTCGGGTAGCAGGAATCGTCACGAGCCTCCTTATATTCGGTTATTTTATAAGCATACCTATTAGTGCACTTAATGTTAATTTAGGTTTTCTCGAGGAATTTGACGAACTTGAATTTTCGTTTTCCTACGACGATGGGGGTACTAATTCCACGGTTGAAGACGATTCTTTAAGCATGTATCTCCCTTTCTATGTGAGAAATGACGGTGTGTATTCCATCCTAAATGTTAGAATAAATATTGGATTTTATGTATACAATTGTACGCATGTAGATCTTAACGGCACGGATACTCACATTACAGATGGAACAAGAATTGGTGGAACTCCATTAGATATTTGGGAATTCAGGCAATTCACTTATACGGAGCGAAACTTCACGCTGGCAATCGAAACTACTTATCTGCCAAGCCTGGTTTTAAACAACGCTTCTTTAGTATTTGACTTTTCATTTACCGGGAGATATGCTGGAATTGATGTTTCTGTTGACCTCGGGGACCTCATTAGTGAACTTATTCCACCAATCGAATGGCAAAATCAGACATACATACCATAAATTATTTTTTTTTTCAAAATTATTGATATTAAGGTTTAACAATAATTTTTACGCATTTTTTTTCCTTCATTTTTTTTAATCCTTCAGAAATCAAGTTTTCAAGTTTAATCTCTTGAGTGATAAGTTTCGATGCATCAAGTCTTCCACTCGCAAGCAAGTCGATTGCGTCAAGAATGTCTTTCGAATTATAGATATAAGACCCAAAAATCTTTCTTTGAAAACGGACGATGTCGTTTGGTTTTATGGGTGTTTCTGCGCGGGTGTCTTGACCAAAACAAACGATCCGCGCTCCGTACGACCAAATCTTCGTGGCCATTTCAAAGGTTTCGGAGGCTCCCACGGCGTCTATTATTACATCGGCTCCGTTTCCTCCCGTCAAATTCACTATTTCTTCTCGAACATTTTGTTTTAAAGGATTTATTGCGTGATCTGCGCCAAGGTCTAGTGCCTTTTCACGACGCCAATCGTCGATTTCGATGGATATCAATTTCTTAATGGGATGGGTTTTAATAACGGATTCGATTATGAGTCCCATTGGACCAGCTCCGATTATCACAACAACATCCGATTCTTTCACATCCGCCAGATTGTGGCAATGCATTGCACAAGCCAAGGGTTCGATAAGCGCTGCCTTGGTCATTTCAAAGTCGGGGGGTAGTTTAAAAAGAGAATTCCGAGGTAGAACACTGTATTTGGCAAATCCTCCGTGTTGAAATATTCCAAAAGTGGTTCCAGTCGCCATGTATTCGCATAAATTCGTGTATCCGCTTCTGCAATAAGAGCAATATCCACAATATTCGTTCGGATCGACTGCAACTTTATCACCTACTTGCAAGTCTTGGATTTGTTTTCCGACATCTTCGATTATTCCTGCAAATTCGTGTCCTAATATAATGTTATCGTTGGCGGGGTGCCCTCCAGACGCAATTTTTAAGTCGGTTCCACAGATACCACACGCAGTCACGCGAATTTTTACTTGATTTTCCTTTAAGATCTTTGGTTCTTCGACTTCTTCTAGTCTAATGTCTCCTCCTCCACCAGATGTACTCTTGTGGAAAACGGCAGCAATCATTTTACCTACGATTTCTAATCACCATTAAAAGGTTATCTATTTATACTATAAACAATCAATATTGATCGTTATAAAATTTTTATGAATTAAAAAGTAATGTGTAAACATGAACGATACTGAATTAAAAACTTATAAGGATAGATGGTTAGTTTTACTGCTATTTATGGCAGTGAATATTATCGTCCAAATGCTTTGGGTAAGTTTTACCACGGTGACTTCTCTTTCTGCGGTTTACTATGGAGTTGGTGAATTTGAAATAATCTTATTGGCAATGACATTCATGCTTGCTTACATACCTGTTACCTTTTTATCAGCATGGATTATAGATAAATATGATTTTAAGAAAGGTGCAGGATTGGGAGCAACTTTGATAGGTGTCTTTGGATTATTACGATTTTTTGCTTTTAATAATTATTTTCTCGTATTAATCTTCCAATTAGGGATTGCTATTGGCCAACCGTTCATATTAAATGCCTACACGAAACTTTCTGCCAATTGGTTCCCTGAAGAAGAACGACAAACAGCTACAGGACTGTCCATGCTTTCCCAATTTCTTGGTATTGCTCTTGGAATGTTTGTAACTCCATATATCGTGATAAATCTTGGAGATTTAGGCTTTCCAGTGATGAATTTACTTTATGGGTTAGTTGCGTTGATCTTTGCGATCTTATTTCTGGTATTCGCCAAAGATAGGCCTCCAATACCTCCTACAAAAAATATATCCTCTGAAAAGGTCATGATGACTGATGGTTTAAGACATTTATTTCATAACAAAAAATTCTTAATATTATTCGTTTCCTTCTTTTTCGGCGTCGGAATATTAAATTGGTTAATTACTTTTAGCGAAGGAATATCTTTAGGTAAAGGATACGATCAGATTTTTGCAGGTAATTTTGGAGGATTTTTGGTATTTGGAGGGATCATTGGATCTTTAGTCGTCTCATTCCTCGCTGAAAAGATTAGACCTCGAAAAATTCTTTTAATGACTTCCTTTATAATTGCCACGATATCGTTGTTTATCATTTCATTCTCGACTGAGCAGATATTAATTTTACTATTTTCCTTCCTATTAGGATTTGGAATCCTTTCAGCGGCCCCCGTTGCATTAGAATATGCAGTTGACATTACTAAACCAGTACCCGAGGCAACTTCAAACGGAATGCTCATGATGTTCGGTCAAGTCGGAGGAATACTTTTGATGCTTGGACTAGAAGGTGTAACGCTCCCTAATGGCGATTATTTTCCGTCATTGATTTTACAAGCAATTTTTCTTGCAATTATCGCGATTTTAGCGTTCTTCTTAGAAGAATCAGAATAATTTTAATTTTTTTATTTATTTTCTAGTATTTTTCGAGTTGCGTCCAAGAAATTAGGGGCAATTACGGTTGGAAGGATTCCTAATTCTTTAAGTTCTTCTTGGTGCTTTTCACCGTGTCCCGTAAGTAAGTATGCCGTTTTACATCCCGCGTTTATTCCAAATTGAACATCGCTGGGATGGTCTCCTATCGTCCAAGATTGTTTTAAATCCAAGTTAAATTGCTTTTGGGCTTCTTTTATGTGTTTAATGAGGGGTTTTCTGCAGGAACACATCGAATCAGGTGCGTGAGGGCAGCAATATGTTTTTTCTATTTGAATGTCGTGTTTTTCAAGCTCTTCAAGAATGTGAGCATTAAATTCCTTATAAGTCTCAATGGATGTTAACCCAAGTCCGATTCCAGATTGATTTGTTACGATAAATAACCTGAACTCATTATATAAAGCTTTCAATCCTTCTATTACTCCTGGTAATATCTTGCATCTTTCTATCGAGAAATTATATCCAATGTCCTCGTTAATTGTGCCGTCCCTATCGAGAAAAAGTGCTTTTTCTTTCATGATATTTGAAGTCAAACTATGTACTTAAAATGATTTAGATGTAAATTATTAATTGAAAGCTAACAAAAATTTTTAACAGAACGCTATATTAGTTACATGAAGTATATTTTATTTTCTTATGGAGAATTAAATTATTCTTCCTACTTGTTTACTTCCCAATTTTTTTTATAATAGAAGTTAATGGAGATAATAATGACGGAGATTGATACAAGAGATAATGACGCAACGAATGGAGATCAGTTTAAAGAAATTGGGATTATTTGCCCAAAGTGCCAGAGCAAGAAAAAATTAAGCACGCCAACGAAGATCATTAATCAAAGCAAGCAATTAACTACCGTGTCAATCCCTCCTGGATTATGCTGCGAGCATGGCTTTCAAGCATTCGTGGACAAAAACTTCAAGGTTAGGGGCTATCAACAGGTTGATTTTGCGTTTTCTTCTTTGGAGTTTCTAGACGAAGGAGAAGAGAAACAAGCGGAAATACCTCAATTTGAGCAAATTGTTAATGTTTTAAGAGAAACCACCGAGGACAAGGACATTCTTGGGGGTGCCTTATTAACCATTGATGGAAAAGTATTATATTCTTCTCTTCCTGCAATAACTTTTTCTAGCACGATCAAGGAATTCGAAGTGCGAGCTAAAAAGAATTTAATTAAAGTAAATAAGATGTACTTAGAATTGAAAAACGAAGAAAAAATCTGTTCTTACAATATGCAAGCAAATGGAGTAAAATTTAATCTAATATTAATATTTTCAAGTAAGACTAAACTGGGTATGGCCAATTTGCTTTTAAAAGAGGTTACGAAAAAAGTCAAGGGATTGTTTTTAAAATAAAATCCCTTTTAATATGATTCTGTTTTAATATACTATTAATCTACATTTATGGCTTTAAATAACCGTTTAAGCGTGTTAATCGCTGGTAAAAAAACGATGATACCATTGATGTTTGATTCTTCTATATCCATTTTTGTATTTACCATCAAAACTAGATCCGTAGATTCAGCGCTTTTAGCTATGATATAATCCATTATTGATCCTAAAGCATCGAAAGCTACATCAGGAACCCCAGGGATTAGCTTAATACTCATCAAGTCCGCGAGAGCATTTGCATAATGCCCTGCCAAGATGTTTCCGACCTCATTGATCGTACTTAACACAAAATCGTTTAAATCGGAAAGTGCACTGATTTGGTTGGGGTCGAGCTTGTTCTCTGGAGAAAGATTATTTACGACATTTATAATTGACTCTTTCTTATAAATCTGTAGAATGGAAAGCTCGTGATCTTCTTTTACAAAGGATAATATTCCAAATACTTCCGTCTCTCTTCCTCCGAACTTTTCAGGTAACTTCCAAAAAGGAATTAAATCAACAGATGTTAGGGACATGTGAATGCCTTTGTTTAATAGCTGAGAAAGTGCCTCGATTGCATGTCCAGAACCAATGTTTCCTAATTCCATTAATGAATCCAATTGCATTGGTGTTAACTTAATTTGTTCTGAACCGTTCAGATAGTGTTTAATTTTTTTATTCTTTCCCGTTTTTATCACCTTTATTATATAAGCGAGTAAATTCAACTTGACCTGTGTTTTTTACACATACTATTACTTTTTTAACATCAAACAATATATTTCTCCCCTTTGGACCCCCTAAGTCTTCTTTAATTATTTTTATGTGCAATTTATTCAATTCTTGCTTGACAATCTTTGCGTTTTCTTCTCCAATGTTGTTTTGATGGTATCTAAATATTTTAGATCCTCCAATTACAATAGCTTGTAAATTGGAAATACGAGCGCCCTCTTTTAAGACTTGCTTTACTAAATCTTTAACGGCAATATTGGCATACTTTTGAGGAAATATTATCTCTTTTAAGTCTCTAATCTCGGATGATGGGAGTAGAATATGCGTCATTGCGTAGATCTTGGCGAAGTTGTCAAGCAATATCAAGGAAATGCACGACCCTAATCCAAAAATTTGAAGTTGAGGGAATGATTTTGAAGTTTTTTTATTTATGATGACATAATGACCAATAGGAATATGAATCTTTCCCTCTTCGTTGAGTTCGGTAATCCTACCTCGTCGTATTTGGGTCGTCATTATCAGATAGATTTGTTTGCTGTTAAATTTAGAACCATAATGAAAATCTTTAATTATAAGTTTATCTACTTTATGAACTTTAATAGGAGAATAACCGAGTTTTTTTGAAAGAAATATCACAATATAGACTTTATCTTATAATTTTTTGATAATTTTCTCGATTTCTTCTATTCTTTTTTCTACATGCTGAATTGAATATTTTACATGGGAGTGTATTTCTTTAATCTCTCCTAAAAGGGTTTTTAATTTAGATTTTTCAATTTTTGAGATTCCCTTTGGTCGAACTTCGGGGAGAACTTGAGGTGTTATTATGGGTGGTTCAATATCGAGATTTGCAACAACTTGCGAATCTCCTTCCGGTATTCCCCTCGATTCTCCAGGATAATTATAGTTGCCTTTATTATTAATCTCGTCCATTATATATCGAAACGATTTTGGCTCTCGATCTTGCTTTATGACTTCATACTTGAAATGAGTGTATTCTTTTCTTCCTTTTAACTTTCCCGCCCAATTAGCCGCAATGTATCTGTGAAAAAGTCTTGATTTAGAACCCGCCCATATCCATATTATTTGCAGCGGTTTGTCTATTATAAGATACACATCAGGTGTTTGAAAAATTTCGGAAGGATTAGGTCGAAGGTCTTCCCCAACGATTTGATATATGTAATTAAAGTAATTCTCTTGTTTTTGCATGATGGATGCTATCGTGTTTTTTTTTTTTTTAAAAATGATAATAAAAAAATAAGAGTTTATCTTTGTTACATATCTTAATCTACTCTTATAAAAATTGGGTCAACGCTTCTAGCAAGTGTTCTAATGTTTCTAATTCTGGGATGAAGAGAAAAGTACCTGTTACCTTAATGTCCTTGATAATTACTGCTGTCGTTATGACAAGGGATAATTTCTTTAAGATACCAATTTCTTCTCTTAAAATATTAAACAATTGCCTTCCCAAGTCGATGCTCATATCGGGAGGTTCGGTCATTAACCTAATACCTAATAGATCTCCTAAAGCTGTTGTATAATGACTTGCAAGGATGTGACCGAGCTCACCAATTGCGCTTCGTTCAAGCTCGGGAAAATCCGTTATCGAATTTATATCCGAAACCTTAAGCTTATTAGCCTCTCCTCCTTCGACCATTATTCCCGCTAATCGTAAAATGTCTGAAACTTTAAAGATTGAAAGTACAGTCGAACGAGTCTTTCCAGTAACATTACTCCATGCAACAAATAGTTTTAAGTTCTTTTTACTAATATTATCTGCGTAAGTGTCTAACTCGACCATTTCAACAGCTGGGATGTTTATGTCAACTCTTTTATTGATCATCTTTGCCAAGGCGTTCGCTGCGTTTCCCGCGCCTATGTTTCCTACTTCTTGTAAGGCGTCTCTTTGCTGCTCGGTTAGCATGATGGATTGCTCGGGTAACGGTTTTGCAGCAATTTCAAGCTCGTCTTCAATTCCAAGTGATTTGAATAAACTATCGAGCGAATCAATATCTGGTATGAAAAAGAAATATCCTTTGAGTTGTAAATCAACAACTTTCATCTCTGTTTTTATGAGTATGACATATTCAGACAGGGCGCTAACTTCCTGCGTTAGAAATTCGCCCAATTCACCGGCCTTGCTCATGGTAAATTCGGGAACTTCAATAGATATTCTTTGTTCCATTAGGTCCGCTAAAGACGACGCATAATGACCAGCAAGGATGTTTCCTACCTCTACTACTGTTGAGATTGCAAATTCGTCTAAATCTTTCTTTTGTTTGACTTTTTTAGGATCGATTTTTGATTCGGTTCCCGCCAAATCCTTAACAAGTTGCATTAAAGGCGTTAAATCAAAAACTTGAAGGATGGTCGACTGTGATGGCTGTTTTATATGACTAAAGATACCACAAACGACCTCGTTTTTTCCACCGAATTGCTTGTGGAGGTCTTGGAACGATATTATACCAACATCTGTTAAATCTACATCGATTCTCTTGTTTATCAACCTAGACAACGCCGTAATTGCGTTTCCTGAACCAATATTTCCGATTTCTTTAAGGGCGTCTTGCTGATTTTTTGTAAGCTTGATATATCCTTCTTCTGAGGGGATTT
>JAEOUI010000368.1 GCA_016839425.1 Promethearchaeota archaeon | reverse complement strand
TTTTTGATTCTTTTTTACTAAACTGAATCTCAATTTTCTTTTTTTATTGCTATCCAATGCAAAATTTTATGAAAATAAATGGATATAACTAATCTGCAATTTATCAATTAAACGAGATTCTCAGGGACAAAGAAGTTTTCGTTAATTTTTAATCCTTTAAAAAAAAGAGGAATAAAAAAACAATAAAGTAAGTTAATATTTCTCCTATATCTTAAGCCTTTTTCGATTTTTTATATTTCTTCACAGCAATGAAAATAATCACGACACCCAAAATTGAGAAAATTATCGTTGCAATCACAATTCGAGGTACTTTTGGGAGAAGCCAATTTTCAAACGGATCGTCGTGTACAATGTTATACGATACAAGCTCGTCAGTCCGATTATCTCGATTAGGATAATCGTATTTTATTGGTCCAACTCCTGGTGCATACCATACGCGAAAATCCGCCAACCCTCCTGGCGTGTCTTCTATTTCGTGCACCCTAATACAGGATTGAAAGGTCCCCGCAGGAATTATTATGGTTTCAATTGCTTCTATCGTGTAGCGACCCACGAAATTGGCAGTGGAAACTTGATTTCCGCTCTTAATCGTGAGCGTTCCCGATGTCGTTCCTCCATTTGATTGTCCCACTCCCACGGGTTCTGAAACATAAGTCAATCCTCCGCTTGCAACAAATTTTGTGTTCGTATCTTCGAATCCCCACCAGACAAGCGATTGTATGTTCTTACTCAACCACATCTTGTTCTGCCAAACGCCCTCGTGTTCCTCATGGATGAACACCATGAAATCAATGCCAATAAACTCGTATTGTTCGCCAATATATCTCCTCGTAGTCCAATTTCCGTTATCGTCAGTAGAGTTAAAAAGCCAAGAAGTATTAAGTCCCAAGGGAAAATACGACATCGAGGGTGTTACCGCCATCGGAACCATAACGATTAGAATAAACGGAATCGATCCCAATAAGAGAAACACAACAAGAATCCCAATTAATATATACTTATTTCGTTTCCTAGATAAAAACTTTTTCAACATTATCCATAAATGAGTTTTTATTTTGATATTGTAATAAAAAAACTAATATTAAAACATGAGTACCTCTTACTTCATAAAATAATAACAAAAGGATTTTCGATAGTTTATTATTTTAGAATGAAAATAATCTCGTCGATGTTTGGCATATTATTGAAGTAACATCTCCGTGTTATTCGTGTTTTTGAGATGCCTCTTGATCTTTTTTATTAAATGAAATAATAATTAAAAGGTTAGATAATTGGTAGAAAACAAGAGTAAAATATGCTTTTTCGGAGACGCCGGTGTAGGAAAATCCACATTGATATCGCTTCTTCAGGGAAGGATTGAAAAATCTCTCGATACGCCGACCAAGCCTACCATTGGCTTGGAAATCGAAGAAGGTTTTTTGGCGGGAAAAAAATGCACTATATGGGATCTTGGAGGTCAAAAACGATTTAAATTAATGTGGGACGATTTTCTCAAGAATTCGGGTCTTGCCGTGCTAGTTTGCGACTCCACAAAGGATAATCTTGAAAAAACCAAGCAATTGTACGAACGTTTTTCGAACCATCTAGGTTCGAAAGTCATTGCCATCGCGAATAAGCAAGATCTTCCTGGAGCCTTAGGCGCCGAGGTCGTACAAGAAAAACTAGGGGGAATCCCCACCTACGAGATGAGCGCCATCAAGCTCGAGCTCAGGGAACGAATGAAAAGCATCTTAGAATACGAAATGAGCGAGAACTAATAAATCATATTTTTAATTTTTTATAGTAAAACCTCTTCCTATGAGG
The DNA here is from genome assembly GCA_016839425.1 of Promethearchaeota archaeon. The sequence continues at coordinate 7,921 of JAEOUI010000368.1, read as the reverse complement.
TGTGCCATCCTCGTGCATTCGGGTTGCTTTGAATCAATTGAAATCCTGTCCAATAATACATTTACCTTATCTTCTTCAATTCCAATGGAATGATAATAAATAGTTGCGTCCCCTCCAGCAGTCGCTATTTTGTGTTGATACAGGTTTCCAGCATTGATAATGAGCTTTAATTTATCTCGGTAATTATCGGGAAATTTTTTTACAAGCGCCCGTTTTACTGAAATTAAATCCACGCATCTATCAACAACTGCAATCACTGGTTTTTTGGTTTCTTGATAAACGCGTTTAATGTCCATGATGTTGAACCCGCCAAAAGTGATCGTGTCGGTAATTACATATTGAACATGATTTTCGTTGAGTTTCACGAGATTCACGAGCACATCCGTGGAATTAGTACCGTCGATGTCAATCTCACCAATTGAAACGCCTACCATTCTCGTTCCTTGACAAATAACGCCAATTAATCTTGTTTTTTTTGTATCAAACCCCTCATATCGAGCGTCGTCAAATCCCATGACAATTGGATTTTCTTTCACGGTTAGCTCTCCGGTAAATATTTTTTGAGGTTATCTAACAAAACGGTAAATGCCTTGGTTGCGTTTTTCGTTTCTTCCGTTCTCTTATACAAATCTCCTTCAAGATTTGCGACTAATAGATCAACCATCTCTTTCACGCTCAAGAAGTCGTTTAACCAAATATAAGCAACAATAGCTTCTGCCGTGTCGGCAATATCGTGAGCGTCTGCCCTGTTTTTAGCGAAACTCTTTAAGCCCGCGTTTTTTAAGGCGTTTGACAAGACTTCCTTACTAACTTTCCATCCCGTTCTTATTATCGAGTTGCTTTCAGCGTTTTTCGTGAGATATATGGATTTAGCAACCGAGTACGCTAAATTAACAATGCCATCGCCTATTTTTGCCAACCCCTTGTCGGTTCCGATTTTCTTTTGACTTTTGCTTGCATTTAGGTCTTTAAGTAAAAAATCGTAAGGCATTGAGGTAAAAAGGTGCTTCCTTTCTTAAAAAGTTTTTAGTTAATTTAAAAAATGTCGTATTACATCAGTTTTTGAAAAACTTTTTCCACTGATTTAACTTCTTCTTGAAGAGAAGTCATGCCATTGCGAATGATATCCTTTACATCGTATCCATCGTTCACTCGAATGAAGATTTTTGGGGGATCAATTCTCGTGATCTTATAAGCAGCAATGTTAACACCCTCGGTCTTCAACAAGTGTTTTACTAAAATGTTACAAAATCCGTGGGACTGTCCTTCCACGAGGAGTTCATAGTCGTATTCGTTTTCGCCCTTGATGATACTCGGCTTGACGAGCTTATAGTCTTTCTTGACTTGTACTAATTCTGCTTCGTAGTCTTCCTCGAACTCTTCTTCCTCCTCCTCCTCTTCATCGGAGACGGGAGCTGGTGCCTTTTTTGCCTCGGATAGCTCTTTTTTAATTTCGGGAAAAACGGTATCGTCGTCCAAGTCCTCTAAAGAATCAATATCGTCAAAATCGGAGTCTTCGCCTTCTTCCTCATCCTTTGACTTAGCATTCTTCTTCTTTGCCATATCAAGATAAAATTTAAGATACAATAAATCTTTTGTGGTTAATTTTCGATTCAAAATATTATAAACAAGTATTCATCTTAAATCCAAATAAAAAAAATTTATAATTATAAGTTTTAGACTTATTAGACTATAATTTTACTAAAAATTTAAAAACAAAATCTAAGACTATTTGTTCAACTTTTCTGTTAAGAGGATAATTTCAGAGAACGATTAAAATGAAAATAAAAAAATTTAATTATAAATCGAAACAATTATTTGCTCTTGGATTCGTTGCTTTTTTTATAATGACATCCATTTGGATTTCTATTCCCTTTAAAAATGATACAATAATTAATAATGAAAAAAACATTGACTTTGAAGAAGACTTCAATTCAATTCGCACGAATGCGGGAGAGGGTTTGGATTCGTGGTGGAATGAATATTTTCGGTTTAGGCGATGTATAAATCTTACTAATAACTACGACGAAAATTTGACCGATTTTAGCACTTATATTGAGATTGATACAACTAATCTAATTCCAGATAAAATGCAAGCAGATTTAGGTGATATACGAGTAGTTGAAAATGGAGTTTTAAGAGACTACTATTGCACTTTAGACGGTACAATAGCGCGTATTTGGTTTAAAACTAATATTAGTGCTCAAACGAGCGAATACGATACTTATCTTTATTATGGAAACAACACATGCACTTATGATTCTACTTACTATAAAGAATACGAATTCGGTAGGGCGTGGTATTCTTTTGATGACGATATCGTGGCAGGTTCAACTAGTACTGTGAAAGACAAAATGGGTCATCAGGTTGTAAATCCTTCTGCGTACGATCACGATGCAACACTTTACGGGTTGGGATTAAATGCTCAAGTTGGTTATCGCGAGGAAGGTATTAATGGAAAATCGTTGAAATTTAATGATACCCAAACTGCCGCCTACATCAATGCTCCTTTTACCTTGCTCAACGGTCTCACGGAATATACAATTTGTTTTTGGGCCAAAAGGCAGTCCACAGGCACGGAGTACCTCCTATCGGGATCTAGTGGAACAAATCATAATTTTATGTTAATGAGCGCTCCTACCGTGCAAGATTGGTGTTTCTATGTTTGGCGTCGATCGAGTTCGGGAACTCATATCTACACCAATCTTTCCATAACGGATGGATTAATTTACTCCAATCCTGGCAGTCCAATCACTATTGCCAGTGGTGGATTGATAATCGCTCAGGAACAAGATTCTTTAGGAGGAGGCTTTGATTCAAGTCAAGCGTATTGTGGATATATCGATGAGATTCGATTCTTTGATTATGGCATATCGGACGACGAAATGACTTGGTTATACGAAAGAATCGAACTTGATTACGATCTTTTAGAAGAAAGAATAAGAGCGGCGGATGTAACTATTGTTGTAAAAGACATGGACGGGAGAAGGATCACGGACGGTAAAGCAACCGTGTATTTTTGGAACGCTTCTGATAACACGCAATTGATTCAAAATCATACCGTTGCATACGATGGAACTGCTCTTTTCACTGATATCGCCTATGATAATTACACGATAACGGTTAATTACACGAAGACGCTTCCAGATTTGAGCGAGAAAGAAACACAAATCTATAACAGTACTAATAAAGGTGGCGATGTCGAATTTAGCGGATTGCTTTACACGGAACACCTAATAACGGACCTCTGGACGATTGATTTTAAAGTTCTTGATGTAAATGGAATACGAGTCAATATGGGATATATAGTCGTATACGACGACGACGATTCGGTATTAGCCAATCTAACATTGGATGCTAACGGCGAAGCACAATTTATCTGGGAGAACCGTACTGGTGGTTACGATTATTCCGTGTATTATCTTAATAACGATATTACCCCTCGCATCACTCTAATCAAGGAAGATACTGTTTATCCAATCGATAAAACGGAAACTTTACTTGTAAGTGAGATAAATAAAAGAGATTCTACGGATTCAGAATACTAGGTTGAAGAAAGCGTATATGTAGATGGCTCATCGCTTGTATCAAGGGGCGAGAATACGGTAATTGACGCTCGGATAGAGATGACTGGCATGAATGATGCCATTGAGAGCGTGCAAATGGAGTTTTACGATATTGATTTGGGCTCCACCGAAGAAATAATAGATCAAAAGATGTATTCGGACTCTAGAACGGAATTATTTCTAACCTATCGAGCGGCAGAAGACTACGATTACGATGTGTACGGAATCAAGCTGGACGTAACGGGAACCAATAGTTCAGAATGCTTGGGAGTCATAAAAGTTACTTTAACTTACGCTCACATCGAGGTAGTTGATGTCAATATCGCAAGAATGAATATACAAGTTGTTGATAGTCAATTTTTTAACCCTGCTGCAGGTTTAACGGTAAAAATTTACTTAACTGGCACCGAAACCGTGGTAACTAACACATTAAAAACGGGAACTGACGGATACGCTCGCGGGCAAAGCACTGGAATAGCCTTTTGGTACAATACAAGCCTGGATTACAATATCACCATATGGCAAACTCAATCGTTAATATACAAGTTTTATGTCAACCAATCCGATCAATCGTTTGATTCGAGCTTGTTATTTGGATATAATTACACGCTAGGTGTGGGCGGAATTGATCTAATCTTGGCAGTCCGATTTAACGACGAAGATTTCATAACTAAGTTCACCAATGGAACGGAAGAAGAGAGCCCTATCCAAGAGTATTCATGGGGTCAAGATATCGATATTTGGTTAACATTCTGGTATTCAGATAATGGCGGTGGAACATGGCTAGAAGATGATGGGGTAAATAGCGAGGTAATGTGCACGATATACGATCAATCTAAAATGGTAATGTATTCACATAATATGTCGCTAGGTACTAATGGCAACTATAGCATCACAATTGATTCTTCCTTGCTTTCTGCTGGTTACGAGGGAAATTATTACGAAGTGTGGATAACTGCTCTAAAATATACATATTTCTCTCCAAAAGAAGATATTCGAGTTATAAAAATTAATCCATTACCAACAAGTTTGACATTACACGAATATGATCCAAACGATATAACTCCAGATGAATTACAGAAAAAACCAACAAGTAAAAAATATTTTACTTCGGTGTATTTCGGTAGAGATCTCAATATTACGATGAGATATTTTGATTCCAGTTCTGGAACTATTTTATCACCAGACATTTACGAGTTCTATTGGGAAGACGATTCTGGAACGTTATCTGGCAATCTCATACCTGATAATGCTCACTTAAATTATTGGGTGCTTCCTTTTGAAAGTATCTATGCTACTGAATCTCGAGAATATTCAATTCGAATCACGATAGGGCTTGAAAATCACTCTATAAAAGATGAATATGAGTTCTTTATCACGGTGTTAGCTAAGCACACTGAAGTCAACGGTTCATCGAGAGTAACTCCGAAATTCGAGGCAAGCATATGGATCAGGGAGCAAGTCTTGTATTATTTCGAATACAACGACTCGGACGATTCCGTAAGACTTGGAAGCTTAGATGAATTTTCTGCGGAAGTATATTATGAAGATGAGGATGGAAACGAAACATTCGTGCTTACTACGCTTTTAGATGAAAATACTGAGAAGATTCATGTTTTAGATGTAGGAACTGGGGATTTATCAGCAGGCACTTATAACATCTATATTGCCTTTAAAAAAACCCAATTTATCTCAAAAACAGTTATTTTCACTCTAAATGTTCTAAAAAGGCCCATTTATACGGGATACGAGGAGATCTTTAAATCTATCGAACAAGGGGCGGCTTATAGGATTACATTAAATTTGACTGATCCTTCAAATAGTTCCATACCGATTACGGGTGCTAGAATTTATATGATTGGTAATTTTGGAAACCTAAGTTTTACAGAGGCACAAACGCCTGGTATATATTATCTTGATTTTCCAACATCGAGATACGATACATTCTTTTCCCCCATAACAATTAAAGGGAAAATATATATGGAAAAAGAACTTCACCAGACAACGGAGATTAGCGTGATTTTAACTATTGAAATGCCTAAAGTTGGTGGGATTCCCACATTCTATCTTATAATAATAATTGGGGCCGTGGTTGCGATTTTTGGCAGTTTAGGTGGTTATAGATACATACAAGTAAGAAGAATTCCAAAATTCATAAAGAAAGGTAAAGCGTTGATAAAAACCATAGAATCGAAGGGTTCCCTGTCAAAATCAATGGGCTATCCCTCAAAGGGGGAATTTTTGGTTAAGATGTTCGAAGAACGGTGGAAGATACACGATATATCCCTGAGGAACAAGCTGGGGGTTTCAAAGGACAAAAAGCTCGGAAAAACAATAGGCGGCAATAGTACTAATACTGATGGAGATTTAAAAAACATCAAGGGAGGTGATGATCTCTAAATGCCCTTCGGAATCATCATTATGAAATGGGACGACCTGGTTGGCAATATGATCATCGCACGATACCCTCCAGAAGTCAATGTCACGGACCAGACGCTTATGCACGTCTATAGTACGCATGAATATAGCGGCGAGACGGGCATCATCAGCCTGATGGTGGGCTCGCTCAACATAGCATCCTATTATATGGGTCCCGATAAGCCGTATTATGTTTTACTGCTAATGAACCTAGACGAGGACACAGATGCTTACGAGGGTGGTCTTGCGGATATCTCGAGAAGCATACTCCAGAGTATCGAAGACGATTCGCTTGAGATCGCCTTGCCCGACTTGTATCGGCGGCTTGCCGTATATCCTAGCCTGAATCTCGAACAACAGCTCGCAATGACCTATCAAGACGAAGTCAAGCGTAAGATCATCGACCGATTGAGAGTCGAGGGCGTGGTTTCGAAATCAGAGCTGCAAGTATGGTTAAAGGACAAATTCAAGCAAGGTTTCGTGAACATTGACGAAGTTCTCATCGATCTAGTCAAGCGGGAGATGATCAAGGAATCATCGGTCAAAGGAATGCTTTCGGAACTAGTATTTCTCATAAACGATGTCGTGATGCTGAGGGTCCCACCTATTAAGCTCTTGGAAAATCCCGAGCAAAAAGGATTGCCAGCCAAGCTTTCCAGCGAATACTTGACGGAATCCAAGAAATTTTTCTCGAATTATATTCCTTCGGAAGAAGATAACCTGAATGTCGTGGAAGGTTTGAACAATCCGCAAGTTTACGAGACCCTCCGGTTGCTCCGGACCGCCATCGTAACGCGCAACGACTTGGAAAAACTCAAGAAAAAGGGTGTGGAAGACCTTGACCATGTGCTCAAGTGGCTCTGGGATTGCCGGCTGGTACATGTGTTTCGGGATGACCAAAATGTGGAATATTACGGTTTGATCAACGATTTTTATGTGGGATTGATTTTTCCGAAATATCAATACAATGTGATAATGAAAGAATACGAGCAAAAATCCAAGGCCGATCGAGTACTCGTCGAGTATGTGAAAGTGCTTCAAGACGCCTACTCCAGCAAGCGTTCCAAGGAAAAAAAGTCGCTCAAGGAATCGATTCAAAAGAAAATAAACGCGCTCAAAAAATAATCATTTTTTTTTTTTAAAATCTTACATTGAGATACGTGGAAACCTTGAGAAAAAGGAGTTAGTAGCAATTTTTCACCGTTTTTGACAAAAATTTATATATATCTTCTTAGACTAGGACTTAAAGATTTTTATAAAATTTAACACACAAATAAAAAAGGTACGATATTTACAATGAGAATTATGCACAAAAAAAAGATTCTTAAAAATCTATTTTTACTTTCGATTACAACTGTATTGATCTTAAGCCCTCTATTTATTAATCTAAATTTAAATAATTCGATTGGAAATGAAAAATCAGGTACATCCAATAATAATTTACATGAAGATAATGTTTTAACAAGTTTTACTCAAGAAGTTGATGATACTTATGACACTAGTGGAAGTTGGTGGAATAACATGTGGTCTAAACGTATTGCCATCAATATTGAAAACAACCAGAGTCACGATAGATACGAACCAGTTGATATTGCATTGACATTTGAGGCAGGATCATTCTACGCTGGCACGCAAAGAGTCGTCCGCTTTCTCAATCCTGGTTGGAGCGATCCATTACCGATACAATTATATAATAAAGTAGGTACCACATATATTACAAGTTGTAATGTCGTGTTCATGGTAAATGTTCCTGCTAACAATAATGCTACATATTTTTTTTACTACCATGCAAGCGACTCAGGGATAAATACATCTCTTACCTACGATACAGGATTTATTTCAGACCTCGTTGGAAGTCCCAAAACGCTAACAGTCGAAGTTCATGGTGAATCTTACGATGATTATCGAGTGACTCTTTCCGAAGAGGGTGCCTCGGG
>JAEOUI010000367.1 GCA_016839425.1 Promethearchaeota archaeon | reverse complement strand
GCGAGCCGATTTGGTCAACAAACGGCAATCGAATAAAGACGACTACGAACTCGCCGCATTTTTCCTTATACTTGGGAGGCCGAGGCCGTCTACAAATTCGCTTGGGATGGACCTTCCATTCCTTCATTGCCTGAAAGAAGGATTTCCAGTTCTTGTCGACGAACCTGAGGATTTGCTGCGAGGTTTGCGAGGGTGCTCCTTGTAAGCGTCCGAGTCCTTGAGGGCGTGCCAGAGGCCCTCGTACCGCCACCACTCGTTCAGGCAGAAGAACCCTTGCCGCATGTGGTAGTTAGCCAGGTTATACAGGTTTTTGGCGGCGTGGCATGTTTTGGACAACTCTTTCGTTCTTTTAAATTGAATTGATTCAGTGAGTTTCATCTAACTTATAAAGAAGGCACAAAAGTTTGAAAACGAGGGGAGTGCGCTTGTTTACAAATAAATCACGATGATATGAAGGGAATTTAAAAATTATCTCGAGAAATAAAAGAAAACAATATTAGAAGTAATTACTTTTATCAAGTAATTTACCATTTTATTTCACAGATTCTGGGGATTGAGAAAATCAAATTAAAGGAATGGGTTTTATGAAAGAAGACATTTATAAAAGGTTGCAGGAAAGAATTGACGAATATGGTCTAGGATTTAATTCGACGAAATCGGGTGTTGAAATTAAAATACTTCGAATGCTTTTCACGACAGAAGAGGCGGAATTATATCTTCATATGAGCAGGGAACTCGAACCGATTGAATTTATTTCAAAAAAAGCCCAAATGAATGTTTCCAATATAGCGAAAATATTAGATCAAATGACGAAAAAGGGAGTCGTTTTCCCCATAATGGCAGAAAATCGTATGTTTTATGCTGCTGCGCCCTTTATGCACGGATTCATTGAGAACGCAGCAGTTCTGGATGGACCGAGAGAATTGATGGTTTTATTAGATGAATATGTAGAGAAAGGGTTTAAAGCGCGTGGAAAGACGCTCAGAACGGTACCAGTACACGAAAGCGTCGATTTTAACAATTCAATTCTCCCATTCGACGATGTGTTGGAAATTGTTAAGTCGAGGAAGCGTATTGGTGTGATTCCTTGTGCCTGTGCTAAAAAAATGCAGATTATTGGAACTAATTGCGAACAAACTATTGATGTCTGCATTGGTTTCGACTTCTACGCAGAATATGCCATTGAAGGGCTTGGTGTTGGACGATGGATCTCCCAAGAAGAAGCCGAAGAGATTCTTAGACAATCCGAGCGAGAAGGGCTAGTACATCAAGTAGCTGGAAGTAGTAAAAGCACTGAAGCAATCTGTAATTGTTGTCCAATGTGCTGTAACATCCTAAAAACAATTAAACGATTTCCCGTACCTTCCAAGGTAACAGGTTCGAATTATCATGCAGTTTATTCTCCCAAAGATTGCGTTCTTTGCGAAAAATGCATTGAGAGATGCCCAATGGAAGCATTTACGGTGGATGTCGACGAATTATCTTTTGATTCTAACCGTTGTATAGGATGTGGACTCTGCGTTACGACTTGCTCCGCCAGAGCATTATCGCTCGAAAGAAGGGAAGAACAAAAACTCAAAAGACCTGCTCCACCTGAAACATATCATTTCATGAAATCTTCGATTGAATACAGCAATGAAATAAAGAAATGGACAAAAAAATAATGCCATTTTGTTTTTAAAAGCAAACTTCAGAGCATTAAGTTTTGGAATATAATCGCATTTGATAGCAGCGCTTTTTAAAGCCTAATTTTTCGTAAAATTTGATTGCGTCCTTGTTCCAAACGAAAACCTCGATATCAATGGTAGATATTCCGAGTCTTTCTAATATTAATTGAATCAAATGCTTACCGTATCCATTGTTTTGATAGTCTCGTCGAATAAAAAGGTGACGAAGGTATTTAGGGGTTCGATTTGTATCCACGACGGCATATCCAAGTATTTCTATGTTGGTAGATAGTAAATAAACGCAGAAAGCATAATCTTGCATAAACAGTTGCATTTGAGACTTGATTTCGACGATTGACATCTTATCATCAGCTTGTTCAGCTTCACGGAGTTCATTGTAGAATTGAGTGAGGAGATCGAGATCCTCGATGGTGGCAGTTTTTAACACGGGTAAATTAATATTTTTCATTATAAGTAAGAAATATTTTTTTTATTATTATAAAATTGTCCAGCTCAAGGAAAAATTGTCTATTTCAATTTTCAGATAATATTTCAAATCCTTACCAGATCTATTTAAATATATAATATGTACATTATTTTGTGGTATTATGTTCACCATCACTATGATACTTGTCCATAACATTTAAATAGGTGACCAAGATAGTATAAAATGAAGAAGAAGAAAAAAAATAAAAACCAAAAGACAAGGTGGTAAATTGTGTATAATAATAGTTCAATAAAGGTAGTGATAAGTGGGATTTCCTTGTTTTTAATAGTGCTGCTTGCTCCAAATTTCTTGACAACGGAACCCATTAGCCAGAGTGAAGATGAATTCAATCAGGATTCTGTTCGTTTGGCCGATCCAACATATATTGTTTCTAATTACGAGGTGAATTTAGAAATAAATGGACTTGATGTACAGGCTCAAGTGAGTATTACATATAATGTCATGAGTGGAACAAAATTCGATGGTTTTAAACGATTCCTATTACCCGAGTTCTATCCGCTTTTGAGCCCACCATCAATCCAAGAGACTTCTATTAGTGTTTACGATGACACGGGAGCCTTTTTAAGATGGGATTACCGCGAGTTCGAAGGTCGCGACGACCAAGATTACAAGGAAATCAAGTTTTATCATCCAGGATTTTCGGGCGAAAAAACCATTACGATGAATTTCGTCATGAAAGATTGGATAATCGAGACTTACGAATGCTCGCAACTTTTTCTCAGAAATTTCGGCAAGTTTTCAATACCCGTAAGTAGGGCGGAATATAATATCAAACTGCCTGCGTCTTACGATCCAGGAACAGTTAGAACTTCCGCTCCAGGACAAGCTAGCCTTGAACAAGAGGGCGAGTATTGGGTGTATACCATTGTTCAAACGGACTCGATATCAAGCAGCTTGGCTTTTGATATCGCTCCGAATCTCACGAATAATGTGCCTTGGGTGAGCGTGTCTTGGACATTAGTTATCGTCGTTGTCGTTTCCATAATTGGCATTGTCGTTATAATAGGAGCGATGAAGGGGCTGAAATATCGCAGTTTGTCATATGAAGAAAAGGAAGAGAGAAGGCGCATAAAGGATGAGAATAGAAAGGTCAGAAAGAGCCTGGGTGGCGGGGGTGGTGGAGGGTGCGGAGGATGTGGTGGATGCGGAGGATGTGGGGGATGTGGAGGATGTGGGGGATAAAGATCAAATATCTCAAAAACTTTTTTTTAAAATGCTAAAGAAAAAACTACGATCAAGGAGGAAATCAGTTGATAGGAAAATGCGAAAAATCTTGTTATTATAAAGCAAAATCTCCAAGAAAAATATTTTACTTGCAATTACACATCACTGACAAATGCAATTTGAAATGCGCACATTGTTACGAAGGTGGAGATAGACATATCGCTCAAAATATACTCAATTCCGATGATATATTAAGCATAATTAAAAAGTTTAAAATATTTGTCGATTCTTTAGGATTTCAAGGAAAGATCTATTTTACGGGAGGAGAACCCTTATTGGATCCCAAGTTGTGTGAATACATCTCAAGCGCAAATAATCTTGGTCTAATAACCATGATCCTCTCAAACGGAACGCTTATTAACAATGACAAGGCAAGAGAATTGGCTACTGCGGGATTAAACATTGCGCAAGTGAGCATCGACGGTTTGGAAGATTCTCACGATTTCATCCGAAGACATAATTCCTTTAAAAAAGCAACGATGGGTATTGAAGAATGTTCAAAAGCAGGATTATTTACAACGATAATGACGACGCTTGGAAGGTGGAATATAAACGAGATAAAAGGTATAGTTCGTCATTGCATCGCCCACGGAGCAGATCAATTTTCGTTCGGGAGGTTGGTCCCAGCAGGAGCAGGGATTGCATTAAATGACAATGTATTAACGAAAGAGGAGCTTAAAAAAGGCTTTAAAAAAATTGCAAGGATAAAAAAAAAATATGAAAAATATATTCGATTTGCGCTACACGATCCCCTGTGGACAACATTCTGTAGGGAAAGTGGAAGTCATGGTTGTAGCGCAGGAATTGGTGGTATATGTGTCGTAGAAAACGGAGACGTCATGCCCTGCCGTCGATTAAATACAGTAATAGGGAATATTAAAACCGATGGTTTTGTAAATCTCTGGAATTCACCGTTCATGAAAGATCTTAGAAATCGAGATAATTACGAGGGAAAATGCAGGAACTGCAAGCACATCTGGACTTGTGGTGGATGTCGTGCGATAGCAAAAGTATTAACTAATTCCGAGTTAGGAGAAGATCCACAGTGTTTTTTTCATTCTTGAGCCATAAGATTTTTTAGGAGCTAAATCTAAAAAGTTCAGTTTTCAACCAAATGAATTTTTAATATACATTTATTTGAAAGTAATCAATGCAATTATTTAAAATAAATACGATGTGAATTATACAATAACATTTGGTAATGAATTGTGAGAGAAATTAATAACATGATATCAAGTTATTGGAACGAAGGTTTTCCCATCCTTGCCAAAACTCAGAACTTTTATCCCTTTTTTTTTAAGATCGAAGGAGAGCAGAGTCCACGCGTTATAATGGACCAAAGGGACATCATCATGCTTGGAAGTAATAATTATCTCGGAATGACGTCCCATCCCTTGATAAAACAAAAAGTTATCGAGGCCATAGAAGAATTCGGGGTAGGAACAACGGGTTCTCGCCTATTTAACGGTACAATGGAATTACACATTGAATTAGAAAAACGATTAGCTCGATTCTTGGGAACGGAAGAATGCGTGGTTTATTCAACGGGAATGCAGGCAAATCTAGGAGCAATATCTTCAATTATGACAGGAGACGATGAGTGGGTGATTTCTGATAAATCCAATCACGCTTCAATCATTGATGGCATGCGTTTGGGAAGGACGTCCCCAGAACATAGATTAATCTATGAACATTGCAACATGGAAGACCTACAAGCAAAACTCGAGATGGTGCCTTTTGGAAAAGGGATTATCATAACCGAAGGCATATTTTCAATGGAGGGGGATGTAGCACCTTTAGATCGCGTGGTCGAGCTTGCAAGAAAATTCGATGCAATGGTTTATGTTGACGACGCGCACGGATTAGGAGTGATGGGAGATCACGGAAGAGGAACCGTTAATCATTTTAAGGGTCAAGGAGAAGTTGATTTTATAATGGGAACATTCTCTAAAAGCTTTGCAAGCGTAGGAGGATTTATAGGAGGCAGTAAGGAAACATGTAATTGGTTAAAACACAAATCTCGAACATTTTTGTTTTCAGCATCTCCACCACCTTCAACTTGCGCCACGGTACTAGCAATTCTTGATATTATAGAAAAGGACGATTCACTACAGAAAAACTTGCTTAAAGTGTCTGATATGATGAGGAAAGGGCTCCGGGATGCGGGATTTAATGTTGGAAATTCTAAATCTGCAGTAATTCCCATTATAATTGGTGAAAGGATGAAAATGTTTAACTTTTTTAAATCTCTCTTTTACGAGACACCTACAGGCATCTTTACCAATCCCGTCATACCTCCCGTCGTGCCCGAAGGACAAGAATTATTACGAACATCCTATATGGCCACGATGGACGAAGAACTCATCAATTTGGCACTTGAAATTATTTCTAAGGTTGGCAAGGAAACTAATATTGTCTAGAATAGTCACAATGAATTCATAATGAAATAACATTGTTTTATTGTAAAATTGGCATAATTTAATTTGAGAACAATCTAATGACAAGAGCTTGAAGATTTTTTGACACTGCATTCAATGTTAAAGAGCTTTAATACGATATAAAAAGTTAAAGCTATGATCAAAATGCAGGAGAAAGTGAACCCCATTCCTTGGAAAAACGAGATTAAATCCTCTATGTTAGGACTCATGAGATGATAAATCCCGAAACTGAAAGAGAGAGTTATGGTTATGTTAAGTGTAATTTTTATTTTTAAACCGAACTTAATACCCTTGTCTGATGATCTAGATGATGAACTTTTTGAGTGGCAAGAACTTGAGGAACTTTTAGGCTTGCATTGTATATTAAAAAGATTGAATGTTATGGAAACAGATAAACTCAATTCACCCGTAATGGAAATGTCAAACAAGGATCCCCACCCAAACGAGGAATAGTTCTCTATTAAAGGATATATGGTTAATAAGAAGATGATTATTAAAATTGTGCTGATTATTGCTGCGATGGCTAATCTTGTTGTATTACTAGTCCTAAAAGTCTCCTCTAGCGGTACAAATGCCATAAATTAATTACTCATTAAACTCATTTAAATTTTCGGATAAGATCCAGGTGATATTTTCAAGAGAATGATCACTGAAAGGTTTGAAATCCCATCATATAAAGCATTTTAAAAATAGATTTTCAAGACGAAATTTCGTACTAATTTTTATTTTAAAATAAAAAAAGTTTAGGAATTTGAAGCAGATACTATCTGCTCTAATTTTTTGGGAGTTGAGAAAAGCTGATGTGGTTGGAAAATACAGATATTCGTTTCTCCCATTGTGTTGCTGTCTGTAACTTCCACGAAATAAGCGTAACTCGTGTTGGATTTCAGTGGCTTTTGCACGATAACTTCTCCTTTATTTAAACCGTAAGTCGGATTGCTATTTCTTAGCACAAAAACATTATCCCACCAAGTTAAGTCTTGAATGTTGAACTCTTGGGATGTTGCTCCTTTCGAAATGCGAAAGATGGAATACGCATCGATTCCCGCAACTTCGTAAACTGTTTTCCACTTTATTTTTACATTGTTCAGGGTAGCGTCTTCAGGCATTTTGTTCATCGTGCCAGGAGCGAACGACTCGAATAGGACATCCTTGTGTTCCAGATACGTTTTTACTAGCCTTTTTCCTGGTGCGTCTTTTTGACATCTCGATTTTGAGACTACATCGCCATTCTTACATTTAACCTCTATCTTGTACTCGCCTTCTTCCATGAAACCCGTCCTCATATTGATCATATACCAGCAGGAATTGAAGGCGACATCCGTGATGTAACCATTGACATTGTCGAGGCTGTATTTTTGATTTGCGATCTCTTGCACATATCCGTTTGGACCATAGGCCGTTATAGATTCGATCAAGTCGGGAATGAAAACATCTTTTAATGGAACAAAAGCTATTAAAAACTTATGTTGCTCGTTAGTAGTTGCGAAATCGTAATCAACATAGACATTACATGCCATTATATCGTATATTTCTAATTTTTGGTCTGTCATGACTACTTTCATCTTTTTTTATTCTTGTTTTATTTATAGAAATCAATGTGTAAAGGGTATTTTTAAAGATAATAGCCATTCCCAAAGTAATCGGGTTTTTACACATCTATAATCAAACTTGAATATATAATTCTAGATTTTATTCATATTTAAGCGTTTTAATGTGATTTACAACTGTAATGAGTTATATTAATATAGGTAATATAGAATTGCAGGAATAAAATAAAGCAATATAAAAAAAAAAAGATTTTATTTAATGAATTAATGATATCATACAATAGGAGTCGTGAACACCTGATGTGGCGAAAATATGCAGATGTCGGTGGTGCCCATCTTGTTGCTATTTGTTATTTCTACGAAGTATGCATAACTCGTATCTGCTTCCAAAGTAGTTCCGATGGTTACGCCACCCTTATTTAATGCGTATGTTGAATAGGGAAGGCCGTAAATTACTGTATCTATGTATTGATAATAGAACACATTATCCCACCAAACGAGGTTCTGGATGTCGAACTCTTCTGGCGTTGAACCTTCGGAGATACGATAGATATAATACGCATCCACATCCGCAATATCCTTGAGCGTAGTCCAACTCACTTCAACATCAGTTAAGGGCGTTCCTGGAACCTTCGGATTCAAGGTTCCAGGAGAGTAAGACGCGTACAAGACATCTCTATTCGCTAAATACGCACCCAAAATTGCCTCTTGAGGCGTGTTATTTTGATATCGTCCCATTGAAATTGTTTCGCCATTTTTAAGAGTGACAACGATGTTATAATAACCTTCTTCCATGAAACCCGTCTTGAGGTTGACCATGTACCAACACGAAGTGGGATCGAGAATATAACCGTTGATGTTTTCGAGATCATATAATTGATTGATGAATTCCACTTGATATCCATTCGGACCATAGGCTATGATTGTATCGACTAAATCTGGTATGAAATATTCGCCAGCACCTACGAGCGAGATTAAGAATTTGTGTTGCTCGTTAACCGTAGCGAATTCGTAATCCACATAGACATTGCAGGCCATAATATCAAATATTCTGGGTGTTGGGGGCGTGGAAAAGAGTTGATGAGGTTGGAAGATGCAAATATTCGTGTCTCCCATCTTGTTACTATCCGTTGTTTCGACGAAGTAGGCATAGTCCGTGTCAGGATTTAATTTAACAGGATTATAAGCGTTTCCTATAGTTAGCGATCCCTTGTTTAAACCATATTCAGGATCGACATAAATCCGATTAATAAACACATTATCCCACCAGACGAGGTTCTGGATGTCGAATTCCTCAGAAGTAGAGCCTTCGGAAATTCGGAATATGTTATAAGAGTCTACACCCGGTGCTACATCGTTTAGCGTCAACCAGCTGACAGGGATGTTTGTTAATGGCGTATCAATTGAAAGTGGATTGATAGTACCTGGAGTAAAGGAATCGTACAAGGTTTCCTTGTTCGCAAGATAAGCGTCAAGCATTGCGATCTGGGGCGCATTCTCTTGAATACGACTTATCAATTGTGTTTCACCGTTGTTGTAAGTTACGACGATCGTGTATTCACCCTCCTCCATGAAACCCGTCTTGAGATTTATCATATACCAACAGGATCCTGCCGCTTCGTCAGTGATATAACCATTGATATTGTCGAGGTTATATTCCTGATTTGCAAATTCTACCGTGTAACCGTTTGGTCCATAGGCCACGATGGAGTCTACGACATCTGGAATGAACACTCCCGGCATTGGATAGAAAGCGACGAGAAATTTATGTTGTTCGTTAACCGTGGCAAAATCATAATCTACATAAACATTACATGCCATGATATCGTACATTCGTGGATTGGGCGTTGTAAAGAGTTGATGGGGTTGGAATATACAAATATTTGTATCGCCCATCTTATTACTGTCAGTAGTTTCAACGAAATAGGCGTAATCAATTCCAGCTTCAAGCGTCTCTCCAACAATTACGCTTCCCTTATTTAAACCATATTCGGGATCGACATAAATACGATTGACAAACACATTATCCCACCAGACAAGATTTTGAATGTCGAATTCTTCGGAAGTAGAGCCTTCGGAAATCCTATAAATATTATAGGAATCTACACCCGCCACATCTTTAAGCGTGTTCCAACTTACATTCACGTCCACAACAGAATCTGTCGGCAACATTGGATTGTTAGTTCCCGGAGTAAAGGAAGTATACAACTCATCTTTATTTGCTAAATACGCACCAACAAGTTCGTCTTGAGGGGAATTATCTTGATATCTTCCCATCGAGACGGTTTCGCCATTCTTGTAGGTAACAACGATTTCATAATATCCTTCTTCCATATAACCCGTTTTCAGATTAACCATGTACCAACAAGAACCAAACGCCTCATCTGTGATGTATCCGTTAATGTTATCAAGATTATATTCTTGATTTACGAATTCTACTTGATACCCATTCGGACCGTAAGCAACGATCGATTCTACAAGGTCCGGAATGAACACGCCAGGCATGGGATAGAATGCAACAAGAAATTTGTGTTGTTCGCTAACCGTGGCAAAATCATAGTCTACATAAACGTTACACGCCATAATATCGTAGATTTGCGGAGTTGGTACCGTAGAGAATAACTGATGCGGCTGGAAAATACAAATATTCGTGTCGCCCATCTTGTTGCTGTCCGTGGTTTCCACGAAGTATGCATAATCCTTACCGGCTTCTAGTGGAACGCCTATGGTCACTCCTGCCTTATTAAGTGCGTATGTTGAATAGGGAAGGCCGTAAATTACCGTATCTATGTATTGCTGGAGGAATACATTGTCCCACCAGACGAGATTTTGAATATCGAATTCTTCGGAAGTGGATCCTTCAGAGATACGATATATGTAATAAGCATCCACATCCGCCACATCCTTGAGCGTCGTCCAGCTTACTTCAATATCGGTTAAGGGCGTGCTAGGATCCAATGGATTCGTAGTACCAGGGTCATAAGAAGTGTATAATTCATCCCTATTAGCAAGATAAGCACTAAGAATTGTCTGTTGGGGTGTATTGTTTTGGTATCGTCCCATTGAAATTGTTTCGCCGTTTTTAAGAGACACAACAATGTTATAATATCCTTCCTCAAGAAATCCTGTTTTCAAGTTGACCATATACCAGCAGGAGGTAGGATCCAGAATATAGCCATTGATGTTTTCGAGGTTGTATTCTTGGTTAACAAATTCTACTTGATACCCGTTCGGACCGTAGGCTATGATTGAATCTACAAGATCTGGAACCATCGGGCCAGGTGCACCAACCAGCGAAATTAAAAACTTGTGTTGCTCGTTAACAGTGGCGAAATCGTAGTCCACATACACGTTACACGCCATGATATCGAATATTCGGACTTCTGGCTCTCCTTGTATTTTTTTTATAACCAATTCGTAAGTCTTGGTAAATCTTTTGTTATTATTTGTTTGGATGGGTTCTCTCATATACATGAGATATTCCCCATCGGGAGAGATTAATCCAAATATGTCATTGAAATCGCCATCGGTAAGTTGTTCAATGATAGTGCCATCCCGATTAACTTTAAATAGGTGTGCGTTTCCATCATCCGCTCGATCGCTAACCATTACCATCGAACCACCATTTGCAGGATTTGCAGATATGATTTGATTATTGTATTCGTCTTCGATAACGGTTGATTCTTCACTTCCGTCCATTTTAATTGAATAAATATTACCATTTTCGCTCCAAGCAATTGTATTTCCATCTTCCAAAACTACTACGCCAATTTGTCCACCAAATTCCTTAATCGTTGTCCTATCGGAACCATCTATATTACAGGCACGAAGAGTCGTAGGCTCGTTTGCAGAATCTGCATCTCCCCACAGAAGTTTGTTTCCCGTGGGCGACATAGCAACTGTAAACGCATTTTCAGGAGCAGATACGGTTTGCCAATCATCAGTTCCATCATCGTTGCAAACATAGGATTGGTATATTCCACTGCCATCGTGTGCAGCAAAATACACTAATCCCGTATCTGGAATGAACCTACCCCAAGCTGCAGTACCACTGAACCAAGGCAAAGACTTCCATCTACTTGATTGTTTAATACCGTTAGTAGATGTGTAAGTAATTTGTACGAGGTCAGAGCCATCTTCTTTAATTTTCCACAACTCATTGCGTCCAGAGCGTATTGTATAGGGGCTTCTTATAAAAAGGATTTCTTCACCTTGCCAGTCCTCTAAACCCTGTGTAGCAACACCTCTGCATAACAATCTCTTGTTCAATAGCTCGGTTCCGTTAAAAATTTTATCAGCAACCCATAATTCTCCTGTTAAAGAGCACTCGCGAGCCTTTATAAAGGCCACTTTCGTACCGTCTGGAGACCATAGCATGTCACTAACTTCGAGCGTTTCGGAACGAGTACCGGGAATGATTGTTGAATGAGGTTTTGTGGAAGATCCAGTACTTAACACGAGGGGAAAAATAAAAAAAGCACCAAGGATAAGTACTAACGCAATTTTTTTCTTAATATCTTTCACTTTAATCCACCAAAATTATTTGGTATAAATTTGTATGAGGATAGTTCACAAAACAATATATAAGGTTTATGAGAGTTTTATGTGATTTACAATTGTAAATAATTTTTGAAAATGATTTACACTTAAAAAAAATAAATTCTGACGATTTCTAAAATAAATGTCATTAGTATTGGCTTTTTTATAGCAAACCAATCAGTTGTAATAATTGGGGAACTATTTTACTTCTCTTTTTGCGTAATTTTTTCCAATGTTCCAAGCACTCGCAATTGTTTCACCTATAGCTAAATATTTTTGTTGACCAGTAGAATACGCGAGTGGTTTTATTTTAGAAATATCGAGCGTTTCATCGGTAAAAAATCGCTCATCTGCATACGCAGCAACTACTTCACCAATAAATACCTCATGACCTTTTCCCGTTTTTATGGTATTTATTACCTTACATTCCATGTTAACTGGAGCCTCCATTATCATTGGAGCGTTCTTTAATTCTCCATAAAATACTTCAAACACATTTGATTTATCGATATTTTTACCGGAATTCATACCAACATGATCTACTCGTTCGACCATGTCTTCTGATGGAATGTTCAAGCTAAAAACGCCATGTTTTATTATACCAATATTTGTATAGTGAGTATCGGCGCATGATATGGATATCATTGGGGGCTGCCTTTCAACAACGCTACACCAAGCAATAGTCATGAAATTTGGCTTCTCTTCCACTATAGCACCAACTACTACTACGGGTAATGGGTAAATGTAAGATCCTGGTTTGATTTTATTTTTATTCGTTTTTAACACCTATTTTTTGATTTTATGTAAGATGTCTTGTTTAATAATCTTTACCTGAAAGAATCAATAAAAATCAATTAATCAGATTCTTTTTCCGAAAGGAACAAGTTCTTATATATCATGACTTTCTTTACGAAAGTCAATTTTCCTGATATCAAGTCTTTTTGATATATTTCTAAAGTACCCTCCTCGTCTTCGGGGAGCTTTTTTTTAAAAAGAGTTATTAATTCGTCAACATTAGTCATATTTTTTGGTTCAACAGAAATCTTCTGCAAATTCTTACCGTAAAAAACGCCCTTATGGGTAATGTAATTATTTTCCTTCATTTATAATGTCAATTAACCATTAACCAATATAAAATAAGATGATAACATGCATATTTAAATCAATTCTTTCCTATGAATTTTTATAAGCAACCAGCGATGTTGAAACATAAGTTTAAATATGGTTTTCTTTTCTTTTTATTCGATAATCGACTTTTATCAAATATCGACAACATAAAAAAGATCATTGTTAACAAAATATCTATAATTGTGCTTCGATAATCGAGAAAATCGACATAGATTTAATAAAGCCATTCAAGCGAGAAAATATCAATGAAAGTCTTAATTTTAAGCAGGTTTGATCCGAAGATGGGGCCAAAAATCTTCTTAAAAGCTCCAGAAGATATTGAGGATCAAGAATTCGATCAGATTCCCGCATTGATGGATCTATACGATGAGGGTTTTTTCATCCACATATTTGGAAGTTATAAAAGCGCAAATTGCATATTCAACATCCCAAGCAAGCATAGCAGAGGACTGGTCGAAACTCTTCTCGTATCTTTTGTATTGGATATTAATAGTCATGTAAATTTCGAGTTATCAAAGGAATTATTGAAAGGATTCGAAAGCGAATTCCAAGCAATTGAGGACGCATTTGAAGCATTTTATCCAAATCTTGAAGAATACACGAAATCCAAAGAGAAATTGCAAGAAATTAAGAGTCTATTTCTTACATTTTACAATACTTTTCCAAAAGAGAGCATCGTATACGAACAAACCGATGCAAAAGTTTTAGTGTTTGGACTTTCTCAAGCGGGAAAAACTACTGTTATAAATTGTTTGAGAAACGAAATGCTTAAAAGTACAATTCCGACTACCTACATCGATATATCGAAAGTAATTATTAACAACATTACCATGTATACGCATGATACTCCAGGTCAATCGAAATTTAAGGAATTATGGGCACCTTACTTGAAAAATCAAGATGGTTTGGTATTCGTTTTGGATGTTGCAAATAAGCAACAATATTCAGCAGCAAAGGAAGTGCTTCACGATGTTTTAAACTTAAACGAAATGAAAAACCTACCATTACTCGTGCTTATAAACAAAACGGACTTATTAAATCCTAATATTGATGAAATCAAGGAAGTATTGAAACTAAACGATCAATTGAATAGATCGGTCGAATTTTTTCCTACATGTGCGATTAAAAACGAAAATGTGGACAAGGCTTTTAATTGGTTATCAGAACGTCTTAACGAAAAATTGCACCCCGCACCAAAATCAGAATTAGGACTTATTTTTTCGTATTGGGACGAAACTAAAGGACCAATGATAGTGTCGACTTATCCAGAGGAAGCAATAGATAATCCAGAACTTATCGCAACTCGCTGTTTCTCCATATCCCAATTCGTGTTTGGAGGAGAATATTTCAAAAGAATTTCAGTAATCCTACCATTTACTCATTTAAAAGCAAAAGCTGCAATTTATTTCGATGTAATTGAGGACCAAAAAATTAGAGGGGGTTTACTTCCTTTATCGTTAGTAATATTTTTTCACGAGAGGATTCCTCGAGCGATAATTGACCAATATACAACATTAGTGTTTGAAAAATTCGCGAGCTTGAAAACAAATTATTTAAATAAAAATCACATTAGCAACGAGTTAAAAACGATTTACGACGAAATATTAAAGAAATTAAAATCGTTAGAACCTACAGTCAAGGCCTTGAGAATCGCAGAAATGCGATATCAATCCTTATTCATGAGTGCTCGAGACGCCATTCTCATCATCGATCGAAAATCGGGAATCATTGTCGACGCTAACCAACAAGCGGAAAAGATCATACAAAGACCTTTAGAGGACATCGTGGGCATGCACCTCACGCAATTACAACTCGAAAATCAAAAAGAAGGTTTTAAACAAAAAATTCTCGGTCAGCTTGAATCAGAAGATGCCATTCCAATAGAGTTAAAAATAAAGGTATTAGGAGACAAATCCATTCCCGTGGAAATTAACGCCAGCGAGATTCAAATGGGTGGTCAAAATATCATACAATGCATCATACGAGACATAACGGAACGTAAATTATCCGAACTCAAGCTTAAAAATTCAGAGAATAAATATCGACACTTATTTAAAAACACGCCATTTTCTATCATCCTCATTGATTCTAGAGGAATCGTCGTGGATGTAAATCCTGCAGTGGAAATACTGCTTGGATATCGAAGAGAAGAGCTACTTGATAAAAGATTCGATAAGTTAAACATAATACGACCCAATTTTTTACTCAAGTTACTTGAAGACTTGAAAAACATTAAAAAGGGAGAAGGGGAGTCCATAACGGTCATAGACGCCATTTTAACGAAAAAAGACAATAATACAATAATTGCTAATATTCAATCATCTCAAGTACTAATTAACAAGGAGGAATTTGTTCAGATCATCGTAAGTGATGTTACTAAACAAAAAATCGCCGAAGAAATGTTAAGAGAAAGTCAGGAACGATACCATCGATTATACGATAGGGCAAATTTTTATAAGGAATTGTTTGCCCAGGATGTGA
Source organism: Promethearchaeota archaeon (assembly GCA_016839425.1). The sequence goes on along the minus strand of JAEOUI010000367.1, from coordinate 9,612 downwards.
AAAATTTATTTAAAAAAATAGAATTATCAATTGAATCTTACAAAGAGACAAAAATCGTGCAAAAAAATAAGGATTTCGTTAACTTGTTAGAGCACATTAAGGATCAGGGAATCACAGGGGCTAAATTAATCTCGAATGTTAGGAAACTCGCTTTACTCGAGGATTCGAAACTACCAATCAAGAAACTCTACCTAAATTCGTTTTTAGACGAAGCGATAAAACACATCGAGCAAGGATTTAAGGATAAAACAATTTTAGCAAGGATATTTCCTCAGAGACAGGATTTTTTTATTTTTGCAAATGAGATACTACGCGATGTTTTTGATAACATCCTAATTAACATAATTGAATATAATACAAATCCACGCGTTAACTTAGAAATCCTAATCTCACCAATAGTTAAGAACGATGTAAAATGTTTGAAAATGGAATTTATTGATACAACTTTACAATATGGGGATGAAAATATAATACAAAATAACAAAAATCCTCGCGGTACTTTATTAGGCTTAACTTTCATTGACCAGATAATGACGAGCTTAAATGGTGAATTTACCGTAGAAGGGGCTAATTTTGTCATTATCGTACCCGAAGCGTATTAAAATAATCTTTTATATTTTCAAAACAAACACTTTAAAGACCTCCATCATTTCTTTAGCCTAAATCGTGAATAAAATCTTTAATAAATATAACTAACCGCTACGAAATGCTGGTATTCTTTCTTAATCTTCCTGTAACCATCGTATGTTTTACCTTAAGTGCAGCCATATTCGTTCATGTGAAAAGAACTTGGTCCCAAGAAAACAAGAATCTTTACAAAAAATTAGACGAAATCGCAAATGGCATTTTTTGTGCGCTATTAGGGATATTATATCATTTTTATGTATTGAAATTTGGTGCAGATTTACCAGGGATTGCTCGATCTTCCCTTACAATGGAGCTTGCTTGTGATGGATTGATAGGAATCATATCCGTGATGCTTATAATGGTGTTATGGGCTATATCTCACAAAATCAAAACAATAAAGCAACCTGAATTGTTAGAGAACATAAATAATTACGATAATTTTTCCGAACACCTAAGATTAAATTACAAGCCTTCAGTCAAAAGGAAATTCACGCATTTGCTTCCGTTCGGGGTTGTTAGCATTATTGTAGTGGTTTTCTGGCTATTAGGCGCAGATCCTACCTATGCGCATCAAGACAGGTGGAAAAATTTCTCCTTATTTTTTGTCGTGATATTTGGAATGGACTTTGCCTTAACATTTTTAATCGGAGATCTTATCAGGTTATTTGATTATTCCTACATGCCAAGAACAGTAGGAGAACTATTTTTAAGAGGATTAACACCTAACGAGCTGGATACATTTTCTAGTACATCCATAATGGTGTTTGGATTTGCACCTTTTCTGCTTTTTGATTTTCCCTTATTTTTTATCGTCCTATTAATAGCGTCTGTTGCGGATGGCATGGCTTCGATTTTCGGAATTATTGCGAAAAAAGTGGGATTTAGCCATGAATTTCCCAAAAACAGCAACAAAACGATCGAAGGATACATTGGAGGCTCTTTATTTGCGTTTCTATGCACTTTATTTGGAGGATTTTTCTCTAATTTATTTGGATTTTCAAATCCTTCAGTCTGGTCGTTAGAAGTTTTATTAATGCTTGGATTTATTTTGTCGGGCGTTGTATTCTTAGTCGATATAGCAACCAGTACTAAAATACGCGCCAGCGATAATTACTTGAATCCTATTGCTTGTGGTATCATTGCAATGATATTTCTTCAAATAATTGGTGTACCTTTTTTGACTTAATTCTCACAAATTATTTTCTTTGTTATAAATAAAACAAGTTAATTTAATTCATAGATAACAAGTAGGTTAAAATAAATATCATAACATAAAAAAAATATTTCTCAAGTTTAATAGCTCGAACTAAAATTCTTCGAGCGAAGTTTGGAAATGAGATACCCTCTCGATAAAAGCTTTATTCCAAATTGGTCAGAATAATCTCGTGAGAAATCAGTTACAATATTGCAAACCATAATACCACCATGAATTTCTGGAGTATCAATACATGCTTTATGAAGCTGTCTTAATTGTGTGATGGAGATTTCTCTTTTCCAATCCCTTATGAAGATACCAAACAAGGATTCTCCGTTCTTCACGAGCGCGTCAAATGACCAGTACTTGCCCGATGTTCCCTTTAATTTTGAAGGATTTTCAATTATCTCGTATTTCTGAGAAAAGACTAACCTGGTTAATTCCTGAAGATTTTTTTCTTGTAAGGTCATGGGAAAGCTAAAATGTTTTATTACTACTAATACTCTTTTACGAGTATATAAATATTATCTTAATGGTAACTGACGTATTACTTGAAGATATGTAATATTGTCGTATTATATAAATTCGTGAAAAAAAAAAAAGAAAAAGAATTTTATTGAAAATCGGAAGTATGAATTCTTCTCTTGATTATGAGGATTAATCCTAGAATTAACCTTATACTAACCATGAAGGTCAAGTTGAATCCAGGAATGCTAGTGTTTGTATAGAAATCGGCAAATGGCTCAATATTTTTTTCTAAAACCGTGATATAAAGGTATTTTACTTCAACATCCCAATCACCGTCAGTATCGGTAATATTTAAAGTAACCGTATAGGTTCCGTTTAAAAAATATATATGAGAGATCGTAGGGAGCCCTACAGTCAATCTGGGCCCTCCATCGCCAAAATCCCAAGCATATAACATAGGCGTGTTGCCTTCAGTTCCATTAAATACGAAATTCACGACATCCCCTGCCTGTATCGTGGTAATACTTGCGTAAAAATCGGCAACTGGCTCAATATCTCTTTCTATAACCTTGATATAATCAATTTTAACCATATCGCTAGCGTCTCCATTTGCATCGCGAACAGTTAATGAGACATTAAATAAACCAAGCGTATCGTATCGAGCGATAAATATTTGTTCTGTAGATTCTACAATCTCGTCTGGTTTTATACTCCAAATATATGTATTTGGAGCGTTTCCCGCAGTACCGTTAAATGTAAATTTAACATTTTCTCCTGCATATATCGTAGTCGTATTTGCGTAAAAATCGGCAACGGGTTCGATATTTTCTAGTACAGTAATATATCTAACCCTTGTTATTGTATCACTATCGAGATCGTTATCGCGAACGGTTAATGTTATGTTGTAAACACCTGGTGTATCGTATTGTGTTGTATAATTTTGCTCGTAAGTATAATACCAATAATTTGGTTTAACTTGCCACATATAAGTGTTTGGAGCATTTCCAGCAGTGCCATTAAATAAAAACTCTATGGATTCCCCTACACATATGACTGTTGTGTTTGTGTAAAAATCAGCAATGGGATTAATATCTATTGAGACATTTATATAATTTACTTTTATTTCTTGGTGCATTTCTCCATCAGTATCCGTTATTTTCAAGGATACATCGTACATTCCTTCTGCAGAGTAATAATGAACAGGATTTTGCTCGTTGGTTCCAATACTTACATTCCCGTCTCCAAAATCCCATTCATAAATTGCAGGACCGTTTCCTACTCTACCCGTAAATATGAACTGAACAGGACTCCCAGTAATTACTTCACTATTAACAGCTTCAAAATTGGAAATCGGTTCAATATTGTCAGTAACATTAAAATTAGTATTTATATTGATAAGATCTAATGTGTATTGAGAAGCACCACCATTATAAGAAAAGGTTCCGTTCAGCAAAATTCCAGTGCTTTGCTCGTACCACGCTATTCCTCCGTTAGGACCCATATCCTTTAATTCTAAAATTCTTATTGGGCCATATTTTGGAATATCGCTCACGATTATGCGTGAGACACTAAAATTATAATCACCTTCATTGATGACTGCCATAGAGATAATATCGCCCACCGTTGCATTAGGATAAATCCAAATGGGTGTATGTGCGTTTCCAAAATAACTATGGGAAATCTCTTCCATTATCCTAGTCGAAACATCGACTCGCCATCTTGACCAAGGTACCCAATTCATAGTATATGAATAATACCGCTGCCAATATATGATAAATGTTGAAATACTCTCGCGGGAGTATTGTAGTCTTGTTATATAAGGGAATCCATACATTGAAAAGTTATAATATATTTCCATTCCGTCAAACGGAACGAGTAATTCGCAAACATTAGGCCCAAATTTTAATATGGTCGAGTTAATAAACTCGGCGTCTTGACAACTAAAATTATATGTGTGAACTCCGTCGTTTTTAATCATTGTTGAGAACGAGTAAACGCATCCGTCCATATAATTAGTATCTGCAGGGTCTTGTTTAATCATTTCGACAGCACTATTATTATCAATAGACAAGCTAACATTGATTGGGGCGTTATTATCAGAATCTGTATATATAACAGTATATTGGAAAGCAGTTAAATTTGCAAATCCGCTACATGGACTGACTTCACCGTTGCTTAATATGGGAGCTTCTGCATTTGTGTAAGAAATTCTTAGATCTTCCTGTTCGATTGTTGAAGCACTAAATTTAGTGTCACGGCATTTGAAGAAATAGGAATAATTAGTACTTGCTGATTGTAAATATATCGTGACTTGATAATCACAACCATCCGTATAATCCTCATCGAATGGATCTTGTTTTTCCAAGTAATATTCTGTATCGTTAATGACAATGCATATTTTTAACGGTCTATTATTATCGGCATCGGAATATGATACGGTAAAAGTTATTGGCGTGTCTTGATTTCCCGTTTTTGGTGTTACAAACTCATCCGATAGAATTGGGGCTTCATTGTTAGGTCTTGGTAAGATATTTGCAGTAGGATCCCCTAAGAGGTTAGTCTCGTAATAACACCATTTCACAAGGGATTGGGACAAAAAACCTATGCAATCTTCCTTCGAATCTTGATTGGCTTTCCCTATTTCAACTATACCTTCTCCAAAAACGGCGTCAAAAAACTCCCGATCAAAAAATTGAGACGGGCCATTAGTACTGTATCGATTCCCCCATCCATATCTACTATTTGCGATGACAGCAAAGGCTCCGTTTGGAGAAGTTATTAAATGTTCGGCAACGCAATCGTAATCAAAATATACTTTACCATCATAATCGCTCCCTCTATTGTCGAACGCTCCAGCGTAACAACCTTGACTGTAAAGAAAAAAATAATCTTCATTCGTGAGGTCGTGATCTGCTATATCGTTATCGATATTCATCACATTGTAGTTGTTTGCATGTCCAAGATGATTGATAACATGTACACCATCGTTGAGCAGTGGGACGAGATCGGTTGAGTCCCATCGATAGGGATCTATATCGCGATCGTAAAGTGTAGTTACATTAAATTCTTCAGGAATTCCGTCGGTTGTGTAATTATTGTTCGAAGATCCATAAAGAACCTCGTCCTTATAATCTGCTGCCCAAACTGACCACCCTAAATCTTCTCCTAAAAAGAGCGCAGACGATAAATAGGACTCGTCGGTATTCATTTCGTGTGATAAGGTTTTCATGACAAAATTGGATACTTCTTCCACAGAATCAACTGGTGCTCGACCTATATACACTTCTGCGTAGAGGTCCTCTTCACCATCCTCGCCCCAATATTCGTCACCATCGCTATTCCACGATCCATCTAAAGCTGCGTAATAAAGATCAGATGGAATATTATCATCACCATAACCGTCTGATGAATAAAAACCTCTTGCGGGAATGATAGCAGGTTCACTTTCACCTCCAACATCGGCTCCGTCTCCATCCCCTCCAAGAAGAACATATTCAATTCCCCAATTATTATATGCATCAATGATGAAATTACGGATTTTTTCTTGATCGTCAACTCCAGTATAGTTTGCATAGATTTCTTCGACAGTAACAATGGTTGTCGTAATTCCATTAGAGGTCTTGTAGTCCGCGAGGTCTTGAAATGTATATGTCGCGCCAGAATTTTTCAGGGCTTCGTTTGTGATGATCACATAATCGTACGATTCAGCCGAGAGCTTCAAGCTCGTTTCTTTGGTATTATATGTAGAGATCTCATCGGGATTTTCGACCATTGACATTACTTTTTCCCGATCAACGACCAAATTCCTAAGGAATTCATCCGCTTTTTTATTAGTTTGTTTCAAGAGATTGACCACGACATCCATGTCTTTTGTAAACGAAATTTTTTGATTATTTGGAATATATTGAATAGGAAAGATATTCAGAACCAAAATTTGATATCCTCGAACTCCATAAACGCCTTCAATTGAATAATAATTTCCTGGAAACAGATCTGATGATTGATAGATATTCGAATTAAATACATATTCAGAAGTGACATTTAAGCCAATAGGGAGGAACTCTTGAGCGGGTTCTAATCTATAGTCTAAATCAAAGAATTCTATCTTATTGATTCCGATTTCAACGCTTTCCAAACAATAATCCTTCGGTAAGAGTATTTTAAGCGTTTTCATGGGAATACAAGGAGACCCTGATCGATAAAGCAAAGATTCTCCTTTAAAACTCAATCGAGTGCACATTTCTCCAGTTTCTACCATAATTTCCGAAATTTTCAAATCTTCCGTTAAAACTTTAAATTCAAGCGATATCTCTCTTTCATATTCAAAAGTATTTTGATCGTCGGGGAAATTTTCAATTATTGACTCGATATCTTCATATATATTTAGAGGAAAAATAGAAGAATTATAAAAAACATTGCTTAAATTCACGAAAAGGATTAAGACAAGAACCAATATAACTGTCTTATTTTGAGTTCTTTTTTTTTTGCTTTCTAATATTCTCATTTTTTTCAGTTTTATCTATTAAATTTGAATCAGTATCTAAATCAATGTTGTATAGAATATAATAAAAAACCATTTGGCAAGAAAGTGGAATTTTTTATCAATTATATTTTTAAAAAAGGCTTTTTTCGAATTATTTTCTTTTTTAACTTAGATAACCTATAATACTTCTAATTTGATTTTTAAAATGCTATGATTTTCCATCTTTAAAATCCTTGCTTTTATCAATAAAGATGTTAAATACTTAAAATTTATCTAAATAGAGCAAAAAAAATTAAAAAATAATAATAAAAAAAAAGGGAATTTTATTATTTAATATTAAATCCACGAATTTTTCTTTTTACGATAAAAATCAATCCTAAAACTGATATGACGCTTAAAAGCAGGATCAAATCGAATCCAGGAACGCTATCTTCATCTTCCTCGTTAATAACTATTATGAAGAAATATTTCTGTTCCCAATCTGCATCTCCATCTGCGTCAATGACTGTTAAACTCACATTATAAACGCCTACAAAAGCGTATTGGTGGATTGGATCTCTTTCATAAGATATTGCACTTCCATCTCCGAAATCCCAAATATAAATCGCTGGAGCATCACCATCAGAACCATTGAAGGTGAATTGAATAAATTCTCCGGGATTAATTATCGTTGCATTGGCATAGAAGTCCGCTACCGGTTGGAGATCTATTGGACTTTCAAGTACCAAGATATATTCCGTCCTATTTTTTATGCTCCAATCGCCATTTGCATCCGTTACTAAAAGCGATATATTATAAATACCAATCATATCGTAGGCATAATAGACCGTTGTATTATACGTTGCTATTGGTAGAGAACCATCGCCAAAATCCCAGACATATATTGCTGGAGTGTCACCTTGCGTGCCATTGAATGTGAATTGTACGAGATCACCTTCGTAAACTATCGTTGCATTGGCGTAGAAGTCCGCTATTGGTAGAAGATTAGATCCTGTTGATACTTCGATGAAATCAAATTTAATTTCGTAATCCACATCTCCGTCCAAGTCGATTACCGTTAAATTAATTGTATAAAATCCTTCACTTGAATATTGATGAATTGCGTATGGTTGAGAAGAACCAAAACCCCAACCGTCACCAAACTCCCAAAAGTAATACATAGGAGCGTTGCCTTCCGTGCCGTTGAAGGTGAATTGAATAAATTCTCCGGGATTAATTATCGTTGCATTGGCGTAGAAATCTGCTACTGGAATCAAATCCACTTCATCTACTACAACTATATAATCCACCTTTTGTACATTAGCGATATCGTAATCTAGATCATAAACAGTAAGGGTTACATTATAAACACCAGTAGCCATATATTGATGGATAGTCGTTGGCCCCTCGAAACTCATTGATGTGTCACCAAAAGTCCAAGTATAAAACTTTATACCATCGCCCTCACTTCCGTTGAAAATAAATTCAACATAGTCACCTACCAAAATTGTTGTTACATTAGCATAGAAATCAGCTGTCGGTTGTAAATCTTCGGGATCTTTTATTACGGTCATATAACCAAGCTTAATCATGTCATCTGAATCTCCATCAGCATCACTTACAATCAATGTGACATCGTAAGTACCAGCCATATAATATGTATAGAGAATTGTTGGAGAATAGGTTGTAATCCAAATAATATTATCACCAAAATTCCACGTGTAATTTGCTGGAGCGTCTCCTTCAGTGCCGTTGAATGTAAATTGCACGAAATCGCCTTCGTATACGATCGTTGTATTGGTGAAAAAATCTGCTACTGGAATCAAATCCACTTCTTCTACTACAACAATATAATCCACCTTCGTCATGGTATCAAAATCACCATCGGAGTCTGTTACATTTAAAGAGATATTGTAAACACCAGCAGTATCGAAGCGATGAATTACGAATGGTTGATTTGTTATTGCACCAGTTCCATCATTAAAGAACCATTGATACGAAGAAGGAGGATTCCCTGCGGTTCCATTGAATGTGAATTGTACATAGTCTCCCTCAATAATAGAAGTTGCGTTGGCGTAAAAGTTCGCAATTGGGTATAAATCAATGGATTCTATAACCACTATATAATCGATTTTTATCATATAATCTGAATGATTAAGTGAGTCGACTAAATAAAGTAATACTGAGTATGTACCTGCTGTTGTATAAGTGTGAACGGGATTTTCATCAAACGAGAAATTTCCATCACCAAAGTCCCAATAAAATAAAGTTGGAGCAACACCCTCGCTTCCGTTAAAGATGAATTGAACCGATTCTCCTTCGTAAATGTTCGTTGGGTTTGCGTAAAATTCAGCACTTGGATATTCAATATCTTCAACGGTTATATAGTCGGTCTTATATTCGTAGCTATAATCACCATCAATATCGATTACATATAAATAAATATCATATGATCCTGGAGAAATAAATTTGTGAATCGGATTTCTTTCGTAAGAATACCCTCCATCACCGAAATCCCAATAATAATCTATCAATCCATCGCCCTCGGTTCCAGAATAAATGAACTGGACGGATTCGCCAGGATTAATATATGTGGCATTTGCGTAAAAATCAGCAACAGGGCTCGTCCCACCACCATCGACGATGATATAGTCGTATTTGTCCTCGTAATCATAATCGCCATCGTAATCGGTTACATATAAATAGACATCATAAGATCCTGAAGAGAGATACTGATGGACGGGATTTATATCGTAAGAATATCCACCATCACCAAAACTCCAATAATAAGAAGCAGGAGCGTCGCCTTCGCTTCCCGTGAAATAAAATTGCACGTAATCTCCAGAACTGATCTCTGTTG
>JAEOUI010000366.1 GCA_016839425.1 Promethearchaeota archaeon | reverse complement strand
ATCATTAAAAATTTAAGGCACTAAATGCAGATTTGATTCATATTTTTTGATGATTAAAATGATTTTTTTTAATAAATCAGTACTTAATCACTCCGACAAAAAGTGATTTTATTGTTTCTTCACTCATGGCGCTAAGTTAATAAAGGAAAAGGAAGATAGTTAATGTATGACCAAATACAACAACTATTTACGGAACGATCCGTTTTCTCCTTTTTCCCAATTAAATATAGATGCGAAGTTTTATAAAAACCTTTTGGTCCCCATTATTAAGACTTTTACCCTGCAAGGAAAAGACGAAAGAAGCAAGCATTCAAGCGAAGAGTTTTCAATCACAATGTTCTTGAACGCTTTATTCGGATATAGTCCAAATACGGGATCCCAAATAATGGAATGGCGATTAAGTTCGCTCTTAAAAGGAGAAACTGAGAATTTTATCAAGCAGACGAGAATCTTGCCGCATCCTTCGCAAATGAACAAGTATGCACGTGCATTCTTCATGAAAGACGTGGATGAGGCGCTACTCGAGATAAATCGAGAAGTCTTGAAGTCCTTATTGGATCTTAAACTGATCCCGAGAAGGATAAAGGTTGCTTTCGATTTTAAAAAACAGCTCTATTACGGAGAAAAGGACAACCCCCACGTCATCGGCGTCTTGGCCGAAAAAGGCACGAAAAAGGCGTTCAAATGGCACACGTGTGCGATCGTCGTGAAAGGATTTGAACTACAAGTTAAGTCGAAGATGATTCGAAAGGGAGAGAAAAAAACACCTTTCATCCAGAAATCGATCGAATTCTTGGAATCACTGGGCTTTGTCGTTGAATTATCCGTCATGGACAAGGAATATTACGCAAAGGAGGTATTCAAGTATTTAGACTCAATGGGGATTGCTTACATCACGCCCGTGAAGGATTCTAAGGCCTTGAGGGCTTTAAAAGAAGTAGCATTGAAAGATCCAAAAGATCGAGCTCAAATCTACCGCATGAAGGACGGATACGTGCGAAAAGTGGGATATAAATATTATACACACGAGATTGGATTTTACGCGAAAAGAAAGAAGAATTTTGCCAAATTAAGGGCTCAATATAAAAATAAAACGAGAAAAAAGAAAGATATCCTAAGCGATATTTTCGTTTTGGCTTCAAATCAAAAACTTCAGGCGCCAATTATCGAGAAAAAATATAAGTTTTATCGCTTGCGCAGTGATTACGGAGATCGTTGGCGCATTGAAACCTCGTATCGAGAAACCATTCCCTTCGTCACGTATTCCACGAGTAGAATCCCCGAAGTGAGAAATCTTTACTTCGTGGTTGCCCTGATCCTTTACAATCTCTGGGTAATCGTGAATATACTCATTCGCAAGACGAAATCGTGGCAACCAAAAGCACCACGAGTGTTCTTTACTGTCTATTTCCAAGATGTTTTTCTTATCCTACTACAGGCGTGCTTAGGGTCAGAAGCACGGGATCTAGGATTTTGTCGGAATGAGGAATTAAAAACAAAGGGGTGTATTATTATTTAATCAAGTACTGACATAATCAAGAATAAAAATCAATATAATTTTATTAAAGAATCAAAAATTTCTGAGGTAAATCTCTATGAGAGGCGAATTTACATTAGAGGAAATAAAAAGAGGGAGATTAATCATTGCTGCAAGATCATTAACATTGGCATGTTTCGTTGCACATATAAATGCATCCTCTTCGCTTATTGAAGTTAATAATCAGTCGCCCATAGTTAAAATCAACGATAGTATTGGTGCGACATTCACGGGACTTGAAGCAGATTCCCGAATTTTAATAGAGTATGCAAAAAAACAAGCTCAAGATTATGCAAAATCGTATAAGGAATCGATACCGCTTAAAACATTAATAAAAACCATGGCAAGCGTTTGTCAAAATTCTTCTCAATTGAAATGGAAACGAGCTTTCAGGTGCTTTTTGTTCTTTTTAGGCTTGGCCTCTAATGATCCTCAATTCTTTATTATTTCTCATGATGGAGACTATTTGCCCTTTAATGCTCATGCTGTAGGACATAATTCAGATGTTGCCAATAGTATTCTCTTATCAAATTTTGCTGACTCGATATCAAGAGCAGATCTTTTCAAGTTATTATTATTCGCTCTCGACATGTCTATTGACGAAAAACTTACTAAGGATAGCTTTGGAATGGGTTATATCGATTCTAAAGACGGAATTTTCAGATTGGTTGAACAGGAAAAGCGAAAGAACCTTGTAGATCATCTCGTACCTCCATCGCTGCAGCTACATGTAGAATTCTCATTAATAAACCAAGCGATAGAAAATGTCAAGAACATATTAAGTAGAGAAAATTTAAGCAAGATAACTATAAAAAGAGAGTACTTATGGGAATTTTTTGACGATCGGTTGATTGAAACGAATGATTATAGCCCTTCTTTAGTCCCTCTTGTATACAAACTTTTTAAAAAGAGCGGTCTTGAAATTGAATATAATAAAGAGTTAGTAATAATTCACTACTTTAATTAGTTAAATTTATTTGATTTTTATTTATCTCAGTTAAAAGTTAGTTCATATTCTTCAGAAAATCATATAATCATTCCAAATGGTTAATAAATTTTTTAATATTTTCATCCTCATGATCATATCGGCACATTACAACATATCACCAAAAGTTAAGGAACTTAATGATCCTGAAATATGCAGCAAAATAGATTGGATTAAAGAACGAATTCCCGAAGGGGAATCCGATTTAGTCATAGCGATTGGTGGTGATGGTGAAGCTCTCAAGGCGTTCCACAAGTATCCTGAAAAAACATTATTGGGGTTTAAAATCGAAGATGGAAGAAGTCTTGGTTTTTATTCTGCTATTGACTTACACGATGTAAATGAACATGTCATTGGAAAAATAAAAAATGAAGATTTTCACACCTTATCCTTGCCCTTATTAGAGTACGAGGTAAACGAGAAAAAATCCTATATTATAAACGAACTCTGCGTTCAGAGGTGTCTTAACGGGAAAGCCGGGAAATTCATTGTTAATGTTGGAGGCGATACTTTTCACGCAAGCGGAGATGGCATCATAATATGCACGCCAAGTGGTTCTTCGGGCTATAACTTTTCAAGTGGAGGGAGTATCATTACTTGGGATTTGTATGCTTATAGCATTCGATTTTTTAATCTCACGGGTGGACTACGCTCCATTTCTATCGTTGTTAAAGGCGATGTTACGACAAAAATAGAATCTTTATACAACAGCACAATTGAAAGCGATGGTGTAGGAAAAGATTTACTTTCAAAAACTACGATTACAGCGAGATTATCAGATAAATATTCCAAATTTGCATATTTTGACTATCACGGTCAACTTTCTCGATTAAAACGCATGATTAAGTCGAGTAAGATTGAATAATTAGTCACGATTAATAACTTTTTAGTCAAGAATGTGAATATAAAAAATTGGTCCTTGTGAATTTATATATGAATATTGTCTTTCTTTTTTTAAGAGTCAAGACCTTTAAAAATATCTTTTATCTTGACAAAAACCAAAAGAAATCCAGAAGAAAAAAAGTGAATTAAAATGCCAGATGGAATTAAGGAGTTAAGAAGGGTCTTATCAATGGATTTAAAAATGACTATCGAGAAGAAGGATGTTAAAGCAATCAATAAACAAGAAAAAACATTAGAGGATATAATTTTAAGCATCAATTATGAATATCTGAAACTGTTATAGATTATTTCCTTCGTGTTTAATCTTTTAAAGAATCTTTGTTAGTAGTAAACTTGAAATTAGTTTGATCAGGATAAAAGGTGTTTCCTGTCTACAAGGTTAAAACTAAATTAAAAATAATTAACAAGCGATCTTGGCAATTTTTAAAGCGAATTAACTCATAACAAAAAAAAAAAGAAAATCGTTCTATAATGTAAAAGTGTAACTTTTAATGAAATTCATTATGAGTTGGGGACTCTGGTAATACGAATTTCGTGTGCCATTATTTTCAGGAACATCTGATTCTCGCAGTCACATCCCTTGTAGAGATTTACGGGTTTGAGTATGACTTCCTTGCCAGGAATCGTGCAACATGTGCAATCAGGATCGTATGGTATAGCACCATCAGGCCATTGATTGCTGTAAATTGCTATATAATCTTCATCCATCGTAAAGGTTGCCGTATATACATCGTAGTAGCATGGCACTTGTTCGACAAATGTCCATTCTACATTGACGATACCTAAGAGCTCACCTTTTTGCCAGACTTCAATAGTTCCGTCGACTGGATCATAACCGCTTATATACATTGTACCAGACCATTCAGCTAAATCATCCGCAGTTAAGCATAGATCCATTGGATCAGGAATATTATAGTCTACACAAATCCAACCTTTCTCAACGAGCTTGGTTGTTGTTTCTCCATTAAGGTAGAAGTGTTGATCTTCACATACACAGCCTCTAAGGAGACTTATTTTTGTTAAGTAGACTTCCTTGTCTGGGATTAACTCTGAGTCGCATGAACAGAGTGGTTCTGCTCCATCAGGCCAATAGCTGCTGTCCAACGCGATATAGTCGACAACTTGTTGATTTACATCCAACAACACGAAGTATCCCGTGTAATAATCCGTCCAACAAGGTTCTCTAACTGGTTCGCCCCAGTAGATGTATATGTAACCCTTTAATTCATTCTTTTGAGTAATAACTAAAACGGTCCAATTAATATGGTAACCGCTAATTGCCGCCGTAGCGGACCACTTCTCGTTTAGATAGTCAGCAGTGAGACATAATGGTAAGTCTTCATTACAATAAATATCAATATCAATGTCAACCGTTCCTACAACGGTGTCACGAACGATATCACATTCTCTATCTGATAAAGACACGTCTCCGCATACTACATTTTTTGATATTGGCTCGTCACTACCATTAAGAAACGATAAGCCAATACCTGCCCCAACTCCCAAGAATGCTACGACAAGAATAGATACTGCCAGAATCCACGCACTTTTACTAGAACAACTTTCAATGGTTTCTTCATCGGAAACATCTAAACTAACTTGTATAGCATCACCGTATGAATTTCGCGATCCATTACTGGATTTCATATCAAAAATAGATACGGTCATATTTAAATCTTTTGCATTCTCAAGCTTGTTTTACGATATCTGAAAGTCTATATTTACTTGCTCGGCCCTCTGGGCCATTTCCATGATACCTAAAGGCATATATCCAATTTAATCAATGATTAAGTCTCAATTTTTGTGATAAAACATACATTTTTGTAGAAAAACATGTCTTTTTATCGATTAATTGTACTAAAATGTCCATTCAATTTTTAAATCTAACAATGATAGTATTTTCTTCTCAAACGCTTTTGAAATAGGGAGAAAAGGATTTAATACGCATTATGATTCTCATCTAATCGTTTAATCTTCTCAATAGAATCTTCGATTAGTTCTTGGCTAAGTTCTTCGTAAAGAGAAACGAATTCAGGAACTAATTTTAAAGGTGCTTGAGTAAATTCCTTTTTTATTCTTTCGAATTCAAGATCGCTTTCAATTATGTTCCTCACCTTGCATTCGAGTTGGGGAGGCAATGGCTTCATGGGCAGGAGAGGATCGTGTTTGCTTTTAATAAACGAATAAGGGAAATTTGAAAAAAACAATTCAATCAAGTCAATTGCAGATTGATATTCTTCCGGATCTTTAATGCCTTGCAGAAGTAATATGTGGAAGCGCTCTTGAAATGCGGAAGTGAACTTTATCAAGGCTTTCCGAATTAATTTCGAAGATTTAGTAGCAATCAATCCAACGGTAATCAAGTCAGAGTTTTGAATGATTAATGTTCCCTTCTGTAAATTTATTTCAAACGGTTCTCCAATTTTCATCACTCTTTCGCTCATTATTTTAAGAGCGTTTAAAAATCCAGCAAATATGGTTGCATCAAACTCTACATCTGTCCAATCGTGATTGAATAACGGATTGCCGTTTCTATCCCTTACGATCATTCTAATTAGTTTAAAAGGAAGAATGTAAAGAATTTTTGGTTCATAAATAATTGAGAGCATGAACACGATAATTCCCCACAGGATGATGACTTCTGCTAAAAGAATGAACGAAGGTTCAAGTAACCAAAAAACAAGCAAGCTCGTAGGGGCTAACGACATCAATCCCGTACCCATCAAGAAGACTTTTGCGTCCCGTTTTATCGTATAAGGCGAATTTAAATACGACCTCAACCCCCAATAGAAGACCTAAAGAAACAAGACTAATTGAACGATGTTTCCAACAACGAGCAATTCTCCCGTCCAGGATATAACAAGAAATCCGCCTTCGATCACCATCGCATATTGATCAAGTTGAAAAGTGTAATATAGTAAAAGGACTCCAAGGATTATCACAAAGAACAAATCTTTGGACAAAAAGGATTCTTTCGTGACATAATTTATGGCGAGCATTAGAAATAACAGGCTAAGAAAAATGCTTATAGTACACATCATGTACAACACTAAATCTAAGAAAAGGACGGCTAATCCTTCGAAAAGCATGATAAAGTTCATCCAGACCAGTGCTAAATCAATCAATTTAACAGAAGTAATCTTTCTCACGCGAGAACTAATCAAAGTTGCCACGATCACTATAAATCCAATGACCGAAATGATTAGGTCTAATAAGACTTCGGGCGTCCAATTCAAGACCATTATTTATATAATACCTCCTTGAAGCGCTCGTCCTGATATTCCTTTAAAACTTCCAGTAATTTGTCTTTTTTTTTTGGATTTAATGATAACATTGTACTTTCCTTGTCGAACAATAATATCTCGTTATCAATCAATAAATTCGCCCGATCTATAACTTTAAAATTATCTAATTCGAGAATGTTGAAAATCTCAGGCAGTAGGGAATTATTATTATTTTTAATTATAAACAAAATTATCTTTCGATTCAAAGCGTCTCGCAAGAAAAAATGCAAGATCCCTACATCATCCTTTATTTCTTTTGGGATAAAGATCGAACTATTATCAATTTTTATTTTCTTGATAAATTCGAAATGTAAAAGCATCTTCAGGTGCCAAACGATTTGACCGTTGCTTATTTCTGAGTTTTCAATACCAAGAACGCTGTTCTTTTTGATAAAAGAAAATGACGCTCCGATGTTTTGCCTGATAAAATCGTATACTCGTTTTCTATTTGGATTAATTAACACGGTTTTTGTCGTAATATTTGGCTTCCTAATTAGCATTTTATTGTTAAAAAGATAATTGACGATCCTTAACAAGCTTTTTCGTGGGATTTTTAACTCTCTTTTTGCTGTTCTATACAACGAATCAACATCCAAGCTAAGGTTTTTTTCATTGATTTCTTGAGCAATTGCGAAAATTCGCTTGATTGTTGGATGATTCAAGTGTAGATCTTTTGGATTTTCGTAATTAATAAATTCTTTCATCCCCATGAACACTAGAATAACTTTTCCTATTAATAATATAATTTAAAGACGATGCTTTTAATTATATCAATTGCTTTCCAAGTATAAAAGAATTCTTCTCATAAAAAATTGATTCTAAGTTAAAAATAAAATGTCACTCTTCAAGATGGAATTCAATGTGCTCGTGTTCATAAACAATATTAACGAGAATATCAAATATGGTTTCACCTTTATGATCTTGGGCGTTCCGTAATTCTTCTAGAACAAGCGTTCTATTTGTTGGATGGCAACGCTTAAGTTTAATTTTAAAATATTTGATCGTTTCGGGAAAACCCAGGTCTAGTCTTGATTTGTGGGCGTTTTTCCACATTATTTTTATTGGTTCGCCATATTCAAATTTGCCAAAACCACCTTCCAAAATATCACTAAAAGCGTCCAAATTCCTGCCAAATTCTGTAAAATTATTCGTTAAAACGCTCTGGACTTCGTCGTAAAAGCCCTCAAGCGTTTCAAAATTATTACTATCAATTATAAATATGGGTTTCTTCATAATTTCTACAGATATCTTAATTGTTCATGGATTAAAAAGTCTAAATGT